>CAZDNS010000019.1:0-27215 GCA_964506845.1 uncultured Planctomycetia bacterium
TGTAATCAAGAACGTTGACGACTTTTTCAACGGTCTCAACTTATGAAAGATAAAAAATGAATGATGCCTCACTTAGCAGTGTCTATAAACACAAAGAAGTTGAAGAAAAATGGTATAAGTTCTGGCTTGACAATAAATATTTCTCAGCAAACGCCAACCTGAATAAAAAGCCCTACACAATAGTAATCCCTCCCCCAAATATTACCGGAATTCTGCATATGGGTCACGCCTTAAATAATACCCTCCAGGATATCCTGATACGCTATAAAAGAATGTCTGGGTATTCAAGCCTGTGGATGCCGGGAACAGACCACGCAGGAATAGCCACTCAGAACGTGGTTGAGAAAAACTTAAAGGAAGAGGGATTAAACCGCTTTCAGTTAGGCAGGGAGAAATTTTTGGAGCGCGTCTGGCAGTGGAAGGATAAATACGGCTCCACCATCATAAACCAACTCAAGAAATTAGGCTCCTCCTGTGACTGGCAGCGCCTGCATTTTACAATGGATGAGGTTCACTCAAATGCGGTTCTGGAAGCCTTTGTAAGGCTCTATAAAAAAGGCTTAATCTACAGGGGTAATTACATCATAAACTGGTGCCCGAGGTGCGAGACAGCGCTTTCGGATGAAGAATCACAGCATAAAGAGACAAAGGGTTTTCTATATTATATAAAATATCCCATAAGGGATTCCGGAGAATCTATTACTGTTGCTACAACTCGGCCTGAGACAATGCTGGGAGATGTGGCAGTTAGTATAAATCCCAGAGATGAAAGATATAAGAATCTTTCCGGGAAAACAGCAATACTCCCTGTTCTAAAGAGGGAAATTAAGATTATCTTTGACGATTTTGTGGACCCTAAATTTGGAACAGGCATTGTAAAGGTTACCCCTGCCCATGACCCGGATGATTTCCAGATGGCAATAAGGCATAATCTCTCCCCCATAAACGTTATGAACGCAAACGCTACTATGAATGAAAATGCAGGACGCTTTAGCGGCATTGACAGATTTGAATGCAGGAAAAGATTACTTGATGAGCTTAGGGAGACAGGGTTATTGGAGAAAACCACTGAGCATATCCATTCGGTAGGCCATTGCTACAGGTGCGATACGATTGTAGAGCCGAGACTTTCCCTGCAGTGGTTTGTGAGTATGAAACCTTTGGCAAAGAAAGCAGGAGAGGCAGTCCGCAAGGGAAAGATTAAATTTTATCCTGCCAGATGGACAAAGGTTTACCTAAACTGGACTGATAATGTCAGAGACTGGTGCATATCCAGGCAGATATGGTGGGGGCACAGAATCCCTGTCCACTATTGCAAAAACTGTCAAGAGGAAGGGATTCTGAATTCAAAATTTAAAATTCAAAATTCAAAATTGGAAGATAAGGGCATAATCGTCTCAAAGACGAAGCCAGAAAAATGCCCTGACTGCGGCTCAGATGATATCTATCAGGATGAGGATGTATTGGATACCTGGTTTTCCTCGTGGCTATGGCCCTTCTCCACATTTAACTGGCCTAATTTAGACAGAGACTTTCCCTATTTTTATCCTACCTCAGCGCTTGTTACCGCGCAGGAGATAATCTTTTTCTGGGTGGCACGGATGGTTATGGCGTCTTTAGAGTTTATCGGAGAAATCCCCTTTAAGGATGTCTACATACACGGCACAGTAAGAGACGTAAGTGGAAAAAAGATGAGTAAATCTTTAGGTAATATTATTGACCCATTGGAGGTCATTGAGGAATTTGGCTCAGATGCCCTTCGCTTCAGCATTATCTCCATAACCGCGCAGGGACAGGACGTATTTTTATCGAGAGAAAAGTTTCTTTCCGGCAGGAACTTTGCCAATAAACTCTGGAATGTCTCAAGGTTTATTCTTATGAATTTAGACAGAGAGGTATATCTAAAATATAATCATAAACTTCCTTCCGGAAGTTTAAACCTTGCGGATAAGTGGATACTCTCTCACCTCAATATAACCATAAGGGAACTGGACACTTTCCTGAAGAAATACCGCTTTAACGACGCCGCAAACGTAATATATGAATTTATCTGGCATAAATTTTGCGACTGGTATATAGAGTTTATCAAGCCGAACATAAATGACATAGAGACGCAGTTTAAATGCGTATTTATTATGGATAACCTGCTTCGGCTGCTCCATCCCTTTATGCCCTTTATAACAGAGGAACTCTGGCAGAAACTCCCGCACAGGGGGGATTCCATAATGACATCCGACTGGCCCAAAGTGGACAAATCCCTTATTAGCGAACAGGCTGACAAAGACTTTGAGGTGCTCATAGGCTTGGTTACAGCAGTAAGGAATATACGCTCTGAGATGGAGATATCACCCTCTCAAAGTATAGACGTCCTTTGCGTTGCACCGAAGGAAAAAGACAGAAAACTTATCGAGGAATTTAGTTCTCAGATTAAATTCTTAGCCCGAATAAATGAGATTAAATTATTCAAGAGATTAAAAAGACCAAGAAAGTCCTCTTATGCAGTTATCGGAGATTTACAGGTTTATGTGCCACTTGAGGGCGTAATAGATTTTGAGCAGGAGGAAAAACGGCTTAAGAGCCAATACGAAAAAGCCTCTCAGGAAAAAGAGGCTCTGGCTCAGAGACTGAAGAACAAGGAATTCCTCTCAAAAGCGCCCAAAGAAGTCGTAGCGCTCCAGAAGGCTAAGAGTAAAGAAATAGCCGAAAAACTCGCCAAACTAAAAGACGCCCTGAGCAGCCTTAAGTGACGGAAAAATCAGGACTTATTAGATTACACAAATTTCTTGCAGACTGCGGAGTTGCCTCAAGAAGAAAATCAGAAGAACTTATAAAACTTGGTATTGTATCCGTAAACAATAAGCCGGTAACTAAATTAGGTTTTCTGATAAATCCCGATACAGACGAGGTAAGGGTAAGAGGACAGAAAATAACAAAAGAGTCTAGTTCGACCTGCCTTATGCTTAATAAACCCGCAGGCTATATAACCACCGCAAAAGATACCCACAATAGAAAAACCGTTTTAGACCTTATACCCAATCTCAAAAAAAGACTCTTTCCTGTCGGCAGGCTCGATAAGGATACCACCGGGCTTCTCTTTTTAACCGATGACGGAGAACTGGCTTTTAGAATCACCCATCCCCGATTCGAGGTTATAAAGACCTACGAGGTAGTAGTAGATAGAAAATTCAGCGAAAGAGATTTCTCCTCGATAAAAAAGGGCATTGTTATTGAGGGAAAGCCGCATTTTTTTAAAGAGATTAGAATTATTTCTGAAAAAGGTAATTGCACTCATTTATTGGTAAAGATGATAGAGGGCAAGAAACGCCAGATAAGGGTTATGTTTGAAAGTTTAGGATACAGGGTCTTAAAACTAACACGAACTGCAATAGGAGATGTTCATCTCGGCTCTCTAAAAGAAGGAGAATTCAGAGAGTTAACAAAAGAAGAGATTGATTCTTTAAAGAAACTAACCGGATTGTTATAAACTGGTTTAATTTTATTATTGACAAAATATACATAATAATGTATATTTTTATCGGAGGTGGTAGTAATGACGATAACCGTTCCCCTGACAGAATTACGGCCGAAACTGCCTAAGATAATGGATAGGATCTCCAAATATTTTGACCGCTATGTTGTTACGCGGCACGGAAAACCTGAGGCAGTCCTACTTGCCGAAGAGGACTATGAAAGCCTTTTAGAGACCCTGGATATTCTTTCTGACCAGAGGTTAATGAGGGATATCAAAAAGGCACAGGAAGAGTTAAGGAAAAATAAGGGTATTCCCTGGGAGAAGGCAAAGAAGAAGCTGGGGTATGTATAATATTAAAATATCCCCTACTGCCTTAAGGTTCTTAGAGCGCCTCAAGAAAAACAATAAGAATATATCTGAGCGGTTAGTAAGGGCTATTGATAATCTCAAAGCTAACCCATTTACAGGCAAGAAGTTATTAGGCGAGTTAGCGGATTTCAGGTCATTGAGGGTCGGCGAATACCGCATCCTTTATATCATAATTGAAAAGAGGATTTTAATACAGGTTGTAAAAATAGCCCATAGAAGAGAGGTTTATAGGTAAGATGAGGAAATAACAATGACCAAAATGGGTCCCTGCCTTGCCGGCTCGCCTCGCTGCAAAGCGGGCAGGCAGGTTGTCAAGGTTTTGCTCCAAGCACCAACCTTGCCACCCATTGAGCGATAGAATAGATAGGGTTATGTAGAAACGACACGATTTAATTGATTTAATTTTCACGGCCCTATTTTATAAATTTGACTTTTAACATAGGAGATAATAAATGAAAGGAATGATCTATAATACAGAATTTAGAATTGATGGTCCATTATTAATAGATCACAATGCTCTTGATGATTTACACACTATTATAGAGACCAATTTCGAAAAAATTTCCAAAATAAATGATGAAATTTTAGAGAAAGAGGTTGAAAGAGTATTTCAAGAATACTCGTCTTATTATCAGGGTAAATCTCCAACTGAAATTGAAGAAAAGAAAAAAGAAATCAAGGAGCGAATATCTTACAGTTACAAAAAATACAAAGAAATAACTGCAGAGCTGGAAGAAAATAAATATTTCTCGGATGAGAGCTTAAAAAGACTTATATCAGCCCCAGAGCTATCTAAAGAAAACATCAAAGGGTTAAAAGTTAAATACGGCGCCAAAAAAATCGATGTCTTAATAGAATTAAACCCCTCTCTATGGTCGTCTTGTCTATTAATAAGGACTTCCCCAGAAGACAATGAGCTTTCAAGGGAAATTTTTGTAGAATTACGAGATTGGGCTTATCAGAATCAAGCGCCACTTTGGCAAAGACTATGGAAAAAAATCAAAGGTTTTCATTGGATGATATTTTTCCTAATTATATGGTTTTCTGCTCTTTATATACAAACCCCTCAAGATATCGCTATAAAAAATCACAAAGTAGAAGCGCATAAACTTTTAACTAACGGGATTACGAATGACACTCTTCCTCAAGCTGTTGATTTAGTTTTAAAAATTCAATCAAAATATGTTCCTGAACTCCAAAAAGAACAATCTTCCGTTAAATGGCTTAGCGTATTATTAATAGTCTGTTTGTTAATAGCTATTATTTTATCATTTTTGCCTACACTTGTAATTGGTATAGGGAAAGGATATTTAAAAATTATTTATTGGAGAAGGTGGCTAAAATTAATATCTATAACAATTCCGGGGTTAATATTTACAAGTTTTTTCTGGCCGAAAATAGTTACTTTTATTACTAAATTATTTAATGCCTAACAAAAGAAGAAGGGTCAGAGCTATTTTTTATTTGTCATACCCTTAAAAATTTTAGGTTTCCGCCACATGTCGTGGCGGATAAATTTTGCAAAGAATAAGGTCTCCTAAAGAGAAAGGTCAAGATGAATAATCAATTAGAGAAAGATAAGATAATACCTATAATACGCCAGGCGCTGAGGGAGGATATTGGTATCGGTGATATAACCTCGGATATCTTGTTTTCAAAAGAGGATAAGGTAAGCGCGGTTATAATTTCCAAGCAGGAGGGTGTTCTGGCAGGCCAGGAGGTATCTGAGCTTGTGTTTGACCTGATAGACAATACCGTGCACTATAAGCCGAATATCCACGATAAAGAGCCCTTAACGGTTGGTAAGGTGGTTGCGTATATAGACGGGCCAGTTAAGTCTATACTTAAGGCAGAGCGGCTTGCGCTTAATTTCTTAAGCAGGCTTTCAGGAATTGCCACCTCCACAAACCGGTTTGTAAGGGTTTTAAGTGAATATGACGTGAAGTTAAGGGATACCAGAAAGACTACCCCGGGTTTGCGCTATCTTGAAAAATATGCGGTAAGGACAGGCGGCGGGCTAAGCCACAGGATGGGCCTTTATGACGGCATCCTGATAAAGGATAACCATATTGTTGCCTTTTCCAAATTAGCAAAGGATATCTCCAAAGACCTCATAACCCATATAATCTCGCTCACCAAGAAAAAGAAGCTTAAAAATACAAGGATAGAGATAGAGGTATCAAATCTCTATCACTTGAAAGAAGCCCTGAAAGCAGGCGTTGAGATAGTTATGCTCGATAATATGAGGGTAGAGGAAATAGAAGAAGCAGTTATATTAAGGAACGCCGAGGGCTATAAAACCCTCATAGAGGTTTCAGGCAATATAACCCTGGAGAGCCTTGGAAGGATAGCAAAGACAAAGCCGGACTTTATTTCGGTTGGCGCCATAACGCACTCTGCAGTGCCAATTGATATGTCCTTAGAGGTAATTTAAAAATTATAAAACGAATGGGAGGATAGGATGAGAAGGCTGTTAATGAATATAATTATTTTAGTATTGATGAGCGGTGTTGCCTCAGCCGAGGAAATAACGGTTGAATCTAAAGTGGTTAAGGCGACCATATATTCTGACAGCGCGCTTTTGTCGAGAGAGGCAACCCTGAATCTAAAGAAGGGTATGCAGGAAGTAATCTTCTCCGATGTTCCTGAGGGAATAGATGAAGGGACGCTTTCAGTAAGCGCAGAGGGCCAGGCGCGGGCAAGACTGCTCGGCGCAAAGGTAAAACGGATATTCCTTGAAAAGGAGGCTTCTTTAGAGGTAAACAGGATAAAAGAGGAGATGCAAAAATTAGAGAAGGAGATAATGTCGTTGAATAATGAAAAACTGGTCATTGCCCAAGAAAGGGAATTCCTGAGGTCTATTAACAATTTTTCAAGTGCGCAGATACCAAAAGAGATTGCTACCAAGATGCCAAAGGCAGAAGAACTGGGCGGCATTTATGCTTTTTTAAGCAACAAATGGCAGGAGACCTTTGACAAAGAGGAAGCCCTTGATGTCCAGTTAAAAGACCTGAGCAATAAATTGGACAAATTTAGAAGGGAACTTGCGCAGGTAGAGGGCGGTGCAAAAAAATCCCAACTTGCAATTACAATAAAATTAGACGTAGAAGAGCAGGGCTCTCTAAAGATAAATGCGGATTATCTTGTCCGACAGGCAGGATGGATGAGCGAATATGACGCAAGGGTGGACTACAAGAACGAAAAGGTGGAACTTATCTGCTTCGGCATTGTAAGACAGAATACCGGAGAGGACTGGCGCGATATTAAACTTTTTCTCTCTACTGGAAAACCTACAATTTCAGGGAAGATGCCTGAACTGGAAAGCTGGTTTTTAAGACCGTATGAGCCTCCGGTTGTGTATGAAAGGAGGGCTATGAAGGAGGCATTAGATGCTGCGAGAATGGAAAGTGTTGCAGGAGGAGCAATGCCAATGGCGCCTGCAGAGGAAGCTAAGGTTGCCGCTTTTCAGTATGCGCAAATGGAGTCTAAGATTACATCAGTGAGCTACGAAGTTAAAGCGCCTGTTTCGTTAAAGCCGGATGGTTCAGAGGAAAGGGTGCCGATTTTTTCAGTGACGCTGCCTGCAAAATTCGAATACTCGGCTACTCCCAAACTCTCACCCTATGTATATCTAAGCTCAAGGGTAAAGAATGAAACAGAACAGCTTTTAGCCGGAGCAGTAAGGATATTCCTGGAGAATTCATATATAGGCTCATCGTTCATTTCCACGATAGCAAAGGAAGAGGAATTTGACCTTTACCTGGGGATTGATGAAGGCGTAAAGGTAAAGCGCGAAAAATTAGAGGAAAAGAAGGATGAGGTACTTGTCGCTGGAATTAAGAAGAATACTATATCGGTTATTTATAAATATAAATTGACGGTAGAAAACTATAAATCAAAAAATATAAAATTTAACCTCTTTGATAATATACCCATATCGCAGAACGACCAGATTAAGGTAAAGGTGCTTGAGATAAGCGAAAAACCTAAAGAGGAAAACTACAAGGAAAAAACGGGTGTGGCATACTGGGAATTCGAACTTGCTCCCAAACAGAAGAAGGAAATAACCATTCGTTTTCAGGTAGAGTACCCGAGGGAGATAGGTTTTATTGGGCTGTGATTAAAATTTAAAAATCAAAGTTTAAAAATAAAAATTACAATCCAAAGTCCAAAATTTTTTAATTTTTTAGACATTTTTAGATTTTAATGTCATTTTGCCTGCCCGCCGAACAGATTCTCTGACAGGCGGGGATTTTGATTTTTGATATTAGGATTACTTAAATCTGAATTAACTAAATCTTATCCTTCTCTCAGTTGTTTTTCCGCATCTATTACATCGCGGTTGATAAGGGTGATTGTTTCGTGTATTCTGGATTTTAGCACACCTGAAACCACAGGCGCGCTAGCTACCTCTCTTAACAGCTGAACCGCCATACGAAAGTAACGGACAATCTCGCCCTCGTCTGTGTCTGTTTGAGCAGCTATCTTCTGGAAACTTATCCCCTTTAGCCACGCCTCCACTATTAGAGAGAGATGAAAAAAGGGTTTTTTGCTCAAGGGGTATATCCTGTATCTCAATTCCCTTTTATGGATTTTATCTATCAGTTCATCGCATCTCGCGTTTAAAAATTTAGCATTCTTTGAGAGGCTTAAAAGAGTCTGGTTTTTTCTCGGCTCAAAGACAATGGCGCTCATCAAAACACCTAAGCCGAATTTATCAAGATGCTCCAAAAAGCCGTTTCCGTAGAGTTCAGACAGCATTAGTTCGTAGCCATAAACTGCAGATGCAAAGGCGCCCTTGGGGGTAATTGAGCCGTCTGATATGTATCCGAGTTCTTTTAAGAGGTTTATTTTTGCTCTTAATAGGTCAAGCGCCTGTCTTTGAACAGCGGCTTTGGATTGGAAGTGATGCAGGGAAGAGGGGTATATATCATACAGACCTTCTTTGTATTTTTCATAGAGGTTTAGAATTGTGGCATAGGAGTTATTCAATTGGCTGGATATACGTTCCGGCTGGCCGTGGATTATACGCCTTGTTTCTTCCGGGCTTACCCTTTTCTGGTTAACACGCAGATAGACAAAACCTTCTTTATCCATACCGCGCCTTCCGGCGCGTCCTGCCATCTGGTAGAAATCGCGTGTCTTAAGCGCGCAGACCGCATATCCGTAGTATTTTCTCAAATCGTCAAACGCAACCGAACGGGCAGGCATATTAATCCCAAGAGCAAATGTCTCTGTGGTGAATATTACCTTTAAAAGCCTGCTTGTAAATAGCCTCTCAATAACCTCCTTTAAGGTAGGGAGCATTCCTGCGTGATGGTAGGCAATGCCCCTTTGTATTAAGGGATATAATATAGATGCGCTTTTCTCAGTTTTCAGGTCAAAGCGCTCACACAGATTTTCAAAAAGGGAAAGTATCCTATTTTCCTCATCCTTGGAGAGAAAGTTATAACTCAAGAGTTCATTAGCGAGTTCTTCTGCGCGGCGCCTTCCGAAGACAAAATATATCAAGGGAAAACCCTGCCTCGAGCGTATGTAATTTATTAGCGTATTCAGTCTGTTAGGCCTCGGGTTTATGTCAACTTGCCTGTATCTTCCTTTATGTCGGAAGTAGACTGTGGGTATAAACAGTTTTTTTAATTTCTTCAAGTCATCCACTATCTCATTCTGGCACTGAAAATAAAAATGCAGGGGAACAGGCCTGGAGTTTTCTATCACTATCTTTAACTGGGTATCGTGAACCCTTTCCAACCAGAGGCTGAATTCCTTGATATTCGGGATAGTTGCCGAAAGGCAGAGAACCTTAAGGTGTTTTGGCAGGAATATGAGAGACTCCTCCCATACAGTGCCGCGCTCATAGTTATCTATGTAATGCACCTCGTCAAATATTACCCAGGAGTATTCTTTTAGGGAGTCTGGTTCCTGAAGGATTTTGTTGCGCAAAATCTCAGTAGTCATTATGAGCACATTTGCAGAGGGGTTTATTGAGACATCTCCGGTAAGTATGCCTACCTTTTCCTGAAAGAGGTTTTTAAAATCCCTGAATTTCTGGTTGGAAAGGGCTTTTAACGGAGCGGTATATATAACCCCTTCATTCTTATCAATGGATTGCTCAATGATATGTTCGGCTATTGCGGTTTTACCCGCGCCTGTGGGAGCAGAGACAATAACCGAAAATCCCTGATTTATATACTCAATAGCCTCTTGTTGAAACCTGTCGTATTGCATATCTGTTTATTATATTAGGACTTGCCTGATTTGACTATTTATTTTTTCCTTATTAAAATGCTATATGCGTGGTAAAATCAATGAAGTTTCACATATTTATGGTTAGATTTCATTCTTTGACTTCGCTTGAGATAATCCTAAGCTAACGAAACAAGTCAAAAAACTCACAAACCTGAATAACGCAAGGGATAGGCGAGGTCTTCTCGAAGTAATATAAACAATGAGTAGAAAACATAAAAGAATATTTATATTTAAAGCTTTAGCATTATTTTTTGGGTTAATTGTTTCTTTTTTTTGTGCAGAGTTATTTATAAGATTAAACCCGTATCTTTATTGTATGGGATATAAACCTTCTAAAAACGATAGAATAATATATGAACTTTATCCTGGCTATAGGATTAAATCGCTGGATGCAAAGATTAGTTCTCAGGGCTTAAATGATAGATATTTTCCCATTTCAAAGCCCTCTGATGTTTATAGGATAGCAGTTATAGGGGATTCAACCTCTTTTGGATGGCAAGTGGGCTCAAAAAATAGTTTTCCTAAAATATTAGAAAGAATATTAAATGAACAGAAAGATAAAAAATTTGAAGTCATTAATTTTTCCGTACCAGGATATAATACTTCTCAAGAATTTGAAATCCTAAAAGAAAAAGTTGTTAAGTTTAAACCAGATATGGTTATATTAGTTTATTGTGGAAATGATAAGCATATTTGTAATTATATTCAATCCGATGCTATATCTTTAAATTATTTATACAACAAATCCTATTTCTTCCATTTTTTGTTAAGATGTGTTGATATATTGATGAGTCATAAATCAGATTATGTTTTATATAAGAAATGGTGGATAGTATTTAAAAAAAATGTATTAGGAATGTATTATTATAAACAGATAATTTGTTCTTACCCGGGACTTGAAGAAACAATATATGTAAATGGAGACCCTCCAAGAGAGAGAAATGAAGTGCCTATGAAATATTGGTATATGTTAGGTTACGAAAACTATAAAATCCATTTGTCAAAAATTTGTGATATTCTTAAAAAGAATGATATTAAATTTCTATCCACTGGTTTTTTTGAACCTGAGGCGATCAAGATTAATAAAGAGTTGGATATAAAATATATATTCAATTTTTATGAGGTTCTCAAAAAGGAAAATATTTTATATAATGATATACAATTACCTGAATATGGGCATATGAATTTACGAGGGCATTATTTAATCGCAATGCACCTTTTGAACTATATAAAAGAGAGTAAAATGATTTAAAATAATCTTATATGAATAAACTCAAACTTATAAGTCCATATAAACCGGTAGCGGACCAGCCGAAGGCGATCAAGGAATTAACGGAGGGTATTTTTGCTGATAAAAAATACCAGACCCTCTTAGGAGTGACAGGTTCTGGCAAGACCTTCACGATGGCTAACGTCATAGAGAAGGTAAATAAGCCTACCCTCGTGATTTCCCATAACAAAACCCTTGCCGCTCAGCTTTATAGCGAGTTTAAAGAATTTTTTCCTGAAAATAGCGTTGAATATTTTGTAAGTTACTACGACTATTACCAGCCGGAGGCATACATTCCGCAGACCGACACCTACATCGAAAAAGACGCTTCAATAAATGACGAGCTGGACAGGCTCAGGCTTTCCTCCACGAGTTCGCTTATGTCAAGGAATGACGTTATAATAGTTGCCTCAGTAAGCTGTATATATAACTTAGGCTCTCCCGGTGATTACAGGGAACTTTTGGTGTTTCTCGAGAAGGGCCAGAGAATAGACAGGGATGAGATTTTAAGAGTGCTTGTAGATGTGCAATATACAAGGGATGAGCTGGAATTTGTCAGGGGAAAGATAAATGTTAAGGGAGATACAGTTGAGGTTTTTCCCTCGTATGCAAAGTCTGCCTACAGGATTGAACTGTTTGGAGATACCATTGAGAAGCTCACAGAAATACATCCGGTTAGCAAGGAAACTATAACAGAGCTGGACAGGGTAGCGATATATCCTGCAAAGCACTTTGTTACCACAGAGGATAGGATTGAAAAAGCCATCGTTACCATAGAAAAGGAATTAGAAGAAAGGCTGGCAGAGTTAAAGCTCAAGGGAAAAACCCTCCAGGCACAGAGGCTTTTAAGCAGGACAAAATACGATATGGAGATGTTAAGAGAATTCGGGTATTGCCATGGCGTTGAAAATTATTCCAGGCACCTCTCAGGAAGGCCTCCTGGCTCAAGGCCGTATTGCCTTATAGACTATTTCCTTTACCCCGTTAGAAATGGCGTATCACGCTGTGATATTTCTAATCCTACAAGGATAGACCATCCTAAACATTTAAAGGATGGGTCTAACGGGGCGAGGGATTTTTTAATAATAATTGACGAGTCCCATGTTACTATACCTCAGATAGGGGGGATGTATAACGGCGACAGATCAAGAAAAGAAACCCTTGTAGAATATGGTTTCAGGCTTCCCTCCTGCCTTGATAATAGGCCGTTGAGGTTTGAGGAGTTTGAAGGGCTTATAAATCAGGTAATTTTTGTATCCGCCACACCTGCTCAATACGAATTGTCAAAATCAAAAACAGCGGTGGAGCAGATAATAAGGCCTACCGGTTTAGTCGACCCCCAGATAAAGGTTTTACAAACTAAAAATCAGATAGACGATTTAATGAAGCGGATAAAGGAAAAGGCAGAGAAGAACCAAAGGACGCTCGTAAGCACGCTTACTAAAAGGATGGCAGAGGAATTAGCGCATTTTTTAAGCGAGAAAAGTTTGAGGGTAAAATATTTCCATTCCGAGTTTGACGCCTTTGAGAGGGTAAAAATTTTAAAGGAGTTAAGACTCGGAGAGTTTGACTGCCTTGTGGGGGTAAACCTCTTGCGTGAAGGGCTTGACCTTCCGGAGGTTTCTCTGGTTGCCATACTGGATGCAGATAAAGAGGGTTTTTTACGAAGCCAGACTTCTCTTATACAGGTGGCAGGAAGGGCCGCCAGAAATGTGGATGGCGAAATCGTTATGTATGCGGATACAAAAACGCGCTCTATGGAAAATACCCTTAAAGAATGCCAAAGGAGAAGAAAGCTTCAGCTTGGGTATAATAAGACGCACAATATCACGCCGACCACCATAAAGAAGGCAATAAGAGACGGCATTGAAATATTATACAAGGCAAAAGAGATTGTTAGGGAGTCCACAAGTCTCTCAGAGGACAATTTTGATTTGGAGGACGTGCTTTTTGAACTGGAGCATACGATGCAGCTTTATGCAAGAAATCTGCAGTTTGAGGAAGCGGCAAGAACCAGGGATGAGATAAAGAAACTGCTTGAAAGCAGGGGGCTTTTAGAAAAAAAGAACAATATAAAACTTGATGCTACAAAGGAATTATTAGAGGTTATAAAAACAAGAAAGAAAGGCAAGAAATATGCACAGCATTCCAACAGAGGATAGGATTTTAGGGATACTTAAAGAGAAAGATGATTTTGTCTCTGGCGAGGATCTAAGTCACAGATTAGGATTATCTCGTATGGGGATATGGAAGGCTATCCAGAGGATAAAATCCCTCGGCTATAGCGTGGTTGCCCAGCCTCATTTAGGGTATAAGCTCGTAGAAATTCCGGATAGTCTTATACCGTTTGAACTTGCCTGGAATCTCAAAACAAAATCTGTCGGAAAGAAGGTGCTCTCATTTAAAAAAACAGAATCTACAAATAACACCGCATACGAACTTGCCGCTAAAGGCGCGAAAGAAGGAACCGCAGTATTTGCCGAAGAGCAGACAAAGGGCAAGGGCAGGCTCGGAAGGAGATGGATATCTCCGGCCCATAAGGGAATATATATGTCAGTGATTTTACGGCCTAATATCGTTCCTTCCTCTGCGCCCGAAGTAACGCTGATTGCAACCCTTAGCGTGACCAAGGCAATAAGGGAATTAACCGGGCTTTTGAGTTTTATTAAATGGCCGAACGACGTGGTGATAAACGATAAAAAGATCTGCGGTATTTTAACCGAAATGAATGCTGAGATAGACAAGGTGAACTTTCTGATAGTCGGCATAGGCGTAAATGTGAATTCGGACAGGAAGGATTTGCCAAAGGAGGGAAGTTCTATAAAGGAAGAACTAAGGCAAAGAATATCGCGGATTGAGCTTGCAAGGCTTATCCTTTTAAGATTTGATGAATATTACGATACCTTTAAAAAACTCGGGTTTAACTCTATTCTGTCCGAGATTAAAAGATTTTCTTCTTCTCTTAACAAAAGGGTAAGGGTGCATTTTTTAGACAGGTTTATCGAGGGGAATGCTCAGGATATAGATAAAGACGGCGCCCTTCTGGTAAGGCTTGACAACGGTTTCGTAGAGAAGGTTTTTGCCGGGGATTTGGTGAATATAAGGTAATAGCAAAAAACAAGTTATTGGTTATAGGTTATTAAGTTATTAGTTTGGGGACAGTTAACTTGTAACTATTTTCAGAATTTTGAAAGGAGGATAGAATGTTGCTGATATTGATATTAGCTGTGTTGCTGGGTTTTGTCGTCTTATGGTTTATTGTCACATACAATCAGTTTATAAAAGAGAAGAACCTTATAAGCGAGGCGTGGAGCGGTATAGATGTCCAGTTAAAGAGGCGCTATGACCTGATTCCGAATTTAATTGAAACAGTCAAGGGCTATATGCAGCATGAACGCAAACTCTTCGAAGAGATTGCTAATCTAAGGGCGAAGAGCTTAAGCAGCGAGAGCATCAAAGAAAAAGCAGGCGCAGAGGACGCGCTGACGCGCACCCTTAAGACCCTTTTTGCCGTAGCAGAGGCGTATCCTGAACTTAAGGCAAATCAGAATTTTTTAGACCTGCAGAAAAGCCTTTCCGAAATAGAAGGCGAGGTGCAATTAGCCCGAAGGTATTACAACGGCACTGTGCGTAACTTTAATATCCGAGTGGAGGCGTTTCCAAGCAGCATAGTAGCAAAAAAATTCGGCTTTACAAAAAAGGAATTCTTTGAGATTGAAGATGCAACGCAGAGAGAAAAACCTGAGGTAAAATTTTAATAAGGATAAATGATATGGATATGGTAAATGGGAATTGGTAATAAAAATGCGTAAAATAAAACTCTTTTATATTTTATTGAGCGCCATTTTTACAGTTTATTTCCTTTTTGTTTTTCCGACAGTCTCTTACGCTCAGTATGATGAAAGGATATTGAGTTTCCATAGCCGTATCGTAGTCCATCAGGATTCCTCAATGACAGTTACCGAGACTATTAGAGTAAGAAGCGCGGGTATGAATATAAAACGGGGAATATACCGCGATTTTCCCACCCGATACAAGGATAGGTTTGGTAATAGTTACGTGGTTGATTTTGAGGTAAAAGAGATTACAAGAGACCATATAGCAGAGAGTTATCATTTTGCTAATCTGAAGAACGGAAAACGTGTATATATAGGAAGAAAGGATATGTTTCTTTCTCCCGGCGAACACACCTATACCATCACCTATAACACAGACCGGCAGTTAGGGTTTTTTAAAGATTTTGATGAACTCTACTGGAATGTTACAGGAAATGGCTGGGTCTTCCCGATTGACGAAGCGAGCGCAACAGTTGTTTTGCCCATGGGTATCTTACGGGATGAACTGAGATTAGATGGTTATACGGGACCGCAGGGCTCAAAAGGGAAAGACTTCTCTAACTCCTTTGATGAGTATGGAAATATAAATTTCTATACCACAAGACCGCTCAACCCCTATGAAGGACTGACTGTAGTGGCAGCTTGGCCCAAGGGGGTTGTGTTAGAGCCTACTATAAAACAGAAACTTTACTACCTGTTCAGGGATAACCAGGGTTTATTTATAGGGCTGTTCGGTTTAATAGCCCTTTTATTCTATTACCTCGTTATATGGGCAAAGGTAGGAAAGGACCCTACGAGGGGAACCATTATACCTCTATTTGAGCCGCCAGAGAAACTTTCTCCTAGCGCAGTCAGATATATCAGCAGAATGAGTTTTGACAATAAGGCTTTAGCAGCGCTTATAATACAAATGGCAGTGAAGGGGTTTTTATCCATCGAGGAAGAAAACGGTATTTATACTATTGTTAAGGATAAAAACTTTAAGGGGTCTTTGATGCCTGAGGAAAGAGATGTAATGGATAAGTTATTTAGTTCTAACACCGCTCTTAAATTAACAAATGAGAATTATTCAAAGGTCCAGAATGCAACAACAGCACTTAAAAACTCTTTAAAGCTGAACTTTGAGAAGGTTTATTTTGTTACGAATTTACAGTATTTCATATACGGGCTTACGCTTTCAATTTCCATCCTGATTCTTGGCGCTTTTTCCGGGCCGAGAAAGAATGAATCGGTTTTGGTATTTATGTCTGTATGGCTCACTATCTGGAGTTTTGGCACAGGGGTTTTATTACTGCAGGTTTTTAATCTGTGGAAGGGGGTGATATTTTCAAGCGAAGGGAATTTTAAATCTATTGGCAGCGCAATCTCAATGAGTTTGTTTACAGCTCCTTTTATAATCGCTGAAATTGTAGGCCTTGTAATATGGGGAGTAAACACATCCCTTTTAGTAATTTTTATTCTTTTTGCTATAATATTTATTAATGTGCTGTTTTATCATCTTCTAAAGGCGCCTACCCACTTCGGGAGGAGAATCCTTGACAGCATAGAAGGCTTCAGGCTGTTTTTGTCCGTTACGGAAAAGGACAGGCTGAATTTAATTAATCCGCCCCAAAGGACGCCAGAACTTTTTGAAAGGTATCTGCCTTATGCGCTTGCCCTTGATGTAGAACAGGTCTGGGCAGAACAGTTTTCGGATATTTTATCAAATATTAAGGGGGAGGATTATATTTATGCACCACACTGGTACGGGGGAAGCGCCTTAAACCGATTTAGTGCGAGAGGTTTTTCAGAATCCTTGGGAAACTCGCTCTCCAGCGCAATATCCTCTTCATCAATCGCGCCTGGAACAAGCTCGGGAGGAGGATTTTCAGGAGGCGGCGGAGGTTCCTCAGGAGGCGGCAGTGGTGGCGGAGGCGGCGGCGGATGGTAGTTAAGTTTAATTATAAATTATGAGTTATAGGTTATCTTTAACATGGGAGGTATAAAATGTCTAGAATTATTCTGATAGTTGTATTGGGATGGGCGCTGTGGGTCGGCTATCAATATTCAACGAAACTGCAAACCGCAAACAAGCTCCTTGTCCAAAAAACCAAAACCCTTGAGAATGCCGATTTCGATACCTTACTTGCAAAATCACAGAAAGGTTATACGAACGAGGAGCTCACGATAGAGGGTAAAAAATACTGGATTAAATGGAGGGTTGTCAATGCCTCTGCATTCACAGAAACAAAGCAGGGAAGAGAGACCACCTCGGTGGAGATAGAAGGAAGGGTGGATTTCGTTGAGGTTTTGCCCACAAGCGATTTTAAATTAGGCCTGCCATTTAAAATTAATATCGAAAGAAGGGATATAGCCGAAAAGAAAAAAGAGATGAGGAGCGACTAGTTAAAACCCACATTCGTAATAACTTGACATTTTGCATTTAAAGGCGTATCTTTTAATTTAAGTAACAGAAGTGATATAGCGGATTGGAAATTTGAATTTAATAAACTTACGCAGGACAAATTTCACGGGTGGCAACTCTCTATAAGAGGGTTGCCTTTTTTAAATGAGCGCTGATACTGAAAAACGTCTAAACGGTTTAAGGAGAAGGCGTTTTGATTTTGATGAGCATAGGTTAAAGGAAAACCTTCTGAGATTAGATGCAATGAAAAACCAGCTCGATAAAATCAACCAACTCCTTCACGAATATGTTTCGCAGGTTCACCCCGTTAGAAATCCCAGAGCGTGGGACGCTATTTCTAACGGGGTAAAGGAAGATAAAGTTAAAAGACAGGATAAAAGCCACCTCCTTAATTAATTAATTTTTTAGGGCGTCACACCTGTCTGCCGACAGGCAGGAAAGTGCCGCTCTTGTCTGTGTAATCCTTAAGAAATCTGTGCAATCATAGGCTCAAACGATGCTTCGATTTTACTCAGCATTCGTCCTGAGCGTAGTCGAAGGACAGTTTCGTGACAGCCTATAAATTTTTAATTGCATCCCTGAAATCCATAATCCCTGATTTTGCATTAGAAAAATCCGCCCCGAGCGATAGCGAGGGGCCGCACGGCCAAATTCGACGAGAATTTGACCGGCTTTGCGGGGTATCCCAAATTTTGCGGCTGCACAAAATAGTGCGTGCAAAATCCGTGATTACCTTACGAAGCCAACAAAATCCTCGTCGGATTTTGTTGCGCAACCCCTTCGGGGCAAATTTTGCCTGCGAAGCGTGCAAAATTTGGGATAACACCAAAATCGTCTCAAGATATACTTACCCAAGGAACAGATTTATGAAAGAGTGTTTAATATTAATCACCGTGTTTATAATCTTAGTCGCCTTTATCGGATGCGAAGAGATACAGCAAAGCGTATTTGACGAGATTTATGAGAATGCAAGAGTGACGGAACATGGGGTTAAAGAGATAACCTATGATGAGTTTATGCGGATAAGGAATTCCAGGGAGGACTATGTTCTCCTTGATGTGTTATCTGCCGAGAGTTTTAATAATGCGCATATCCCAGGCGCCAAGTCTTTTCCGTTAGGCGATATAAACAGCGCCAGCGCTGAAAAGAAGATTAGCAAAGAATCAAAAATTATAGTTTACTGCGGAGGCTATAGCTGTCAGGCAAGCACAGTTGCAGCAAAGTTGCTCTCAAATTTTGGATACAAGGTGCTTGATTTCAAGGGTGGTTTAGAGGAATGGCAGGATATGGGCAACGAATTTGATTCCGTAGAGTAGCCTTATAACTTATTTTAGATAAACAAGAAATGAGAGGATAATATGAGAAAAGAATTGCTACTTTTTTTTGCAATTGTAGGTATAGTAGCGTTTAATACGCAGGAAGAAGTTTTTAGTGCACAAAAGAGCAGGAGCGAAGAGGCATTTCAAAGCGAATACGATAAAATTTATAATTCAGTATCGGAAAAAGAGGGTGTAAAAGAGATAACCTACGAAGAGTTTATGAGAATAAGAAATTCCAAAGAGGGGTATGTTCTGCTGGATGTGCTCTCCGTAGAAAGCTTTAACAAGAATCATATCCCGCACGCTGAATCCTTTCCACTAGATACTATAAATAAAGAAACCGCTGAAAAACGGATTATCAAGGAGGCAAAAGTTATAGTCTACTGCGGCGGTTTTGGCTATCATGCCAGCACAGTAGCAGCCCAGAAACTTTCAAGTTATGGGTATAAGGTGCTTGACTACAAAGGCGGCTTACAGGAATGGCAGGATATGGGCAACAAATTCTCATCAGTACAAAAAGATGAATAAATAAACGCGTCTTCTTCGCTAAATAAATGAGGGGTTGGAAAAGTAGATAAAACTCCCAGACCCCTCAAATAAATAATGGTCTGAAAGGGTTTTTGACAGATGGAGAAAATATGGCTTAAAGAACTTGCGAGAGACTTAATAGCGTTTGGTAGCATCCCTTTTCTTGTCCTGACTATTGCCAGGGTTTCTGTGCTTACCATCTATTATCCGATGCAGTTTATTATAAGCTCTCTTCTGTTTTTTATTTTAAAAGCAATTTTTAAAGCGGATTTACGCGCAGGGATAGGATTCATATTGCTTGCATTTGTATCTCTTTACTATCTTAATGCGCTCTTTGCTGTTTTTGCTGGGCTTGTGTATGTAGGTATAATTATTTCCTTATTTTATCTTAAAAGAGACCGAAGGCAAATACTGAAAGGGATTTTACTGGGAGGGTTAAGTACAGGAATAGGTTATGTAATTGTTAGGTTGTTCTTCTAAGTTCTGTTTTTTTAATCCTTTTTCGTTAAATGAAGCCACGACTTATGCCCGCCTGCCGTCGGGCAGGGAGTACAAGCGACATAAGTCGTTCTTCGACGAGGCGCTTTAATATCGGCTGAATTGACCCTTGACATTTTGCCTTAGAAAAGTTGCATCCACAACAAAATGTCAAGGGTTTAATGGTTCGACTTCGTCCCTCGACTCCGCTCGGGATAATCCTGAGCGAGTGAAATGAGTCGAAGGGCTCACCATCCTGAGCGCAGTCGAAGGATTCGCAGGCGCTTCGCTATAATCCTTGACAAGCTTGTCAAGGATTATCTGCTCATTAAAGGAGGGTTTATGCTTAAAAAGCTGTCGGTATTTACAGTTATCGCAGTATTGTCAATGAATATTTACGGATGCGCGCCGATATTGATAGGAGCGGCAGGCGGGGCCGGGACTGCGGCCTGGCTCTCCAATAAACTGACACAGGAGGTAAATGCGCCGTTTGAACGCACTGTAAAGGCAGCCAAATCCGCATTAAAGTCGCTTAAGCTTGAGGTTGAAAAGGAAACCATTGAGCCAAATGTTGCCCAGATTATAAGCAGGTACACGGACGGGAAGAAGGTATGGATTGACATCCGCCGCATTACAACTTCAAGCACAAAGGTTGAGGTGCGTGTGGGCGCTGTAAGCCCGGATAAAGAGGCTGCAGCCAAAATTCTTAAAGGCATAGAAAAACGCCTATAAATAAAGAAATGGGTATCTGTTCCTGTTTCCCATAAGTATTATGTCACCGTAATTCCCAATTTTTGGGGAAAAATAAGCCTGACTCCTTTTTATGAAGTATAGGAAGTGTCCCTAATAAAATAATAGGATGTGTCCCGAATTAAGTAAGGATTTATTTTGTCATGATCTACCGTCCAAGCCGCAACCGGAGAAAATAGGCAGGGTTTTGGTTACCGGCGCCTCCGGTTATATCGGTGGCCGCCTGGTTCCTGAGCTCTTAGCCAGGGGCTATAAGGTAAGGGCTATGGTAAGGGCCAAATCGCCTGAATATAACGCACTCTGGTCGGATGCGGAAATAGCTGTAGCAGATGCTCTGGAGATAGATAGTTTAAAAAAAGCGCTTGAGGGTATCGATACTGCTTACTATTTACTCCACTCATTGCATTTAGGGCCGAAAGAGTTTGAATCAGCGGATATAAAAGCAGCAAGAAATTTTAGAGAAGCTTCCCAAGCGCAGGGACTCAAATGCATTATATATCTCGGCGGGCTTGGGGATGTCAGAAGCCCTCTTTCGTCTCACCTTAGGAACCGTATAGAGGTAGCAAAGGAACTAAGACGCGGCAATGTCTCCGTAACCATTCTTCGTGCAGCGATAATTATCGGCTCTGGAAGCGCCTCCTATGAGATTATTCAACACCTGGTAAGAAAACTTCCTCTTATATTAGTACCGCATTGGGCAAAAAATAGATGCCAGCCGATTGCTATCCGCGATGTGATTAAATACCTTGTGGGTGTTTTAGAGACGCCTGAAACTGAAGGGGAAAATTTTGACATTGGCGGAAGAGACGTTCTGACCTATGAAAAGATGCTTAAGATGCTTGCGAGAGTCATAAACAAAAAGAGCATTTTTGTCCCATTTTTTTCTTACAATATTCGGTTTTATGCGTATTTTACAAGCCTTATTACACCTGTTCCTGACTTAATAACCCAGTGTCTTATGGAGGGATTAAAGAACGAGGTTATATGTCAGGATGACAGCATCAAAAAATTTTTACCCTTTGAGCCTATTTCTTACAAAGAGGCAATAATCAGGGCGATGTCCCGCGAAGAACAGGACAGGGTGCATACCCGCTGGTCTGACGCATATCCGCCTGCCCATGAGTTAGCCTTAAAACTTAATGAACTTAAAGGCGGTCCCCGTTATAGCGCACGCTACTTTCTTATTACTAAAAAGAATGCACCTTCCCTTTTTGCCATCATATGTAAGATCGGCGGAAAAGAGGGCTGGTTTCACAATAACTGGATGTGGCGGTTGAGGGGTATGCTGGATAGAATTTTGCTCGGAGTAGGGACTTCACGCGGAAGGAAGAGTTATTCCAGCTTGAAGATAAATGATGTAATAGATTTTTGGCGCATCGAGGACCTTAAAGAAAATAAAAGACTTCTCTTAAGGGCAGAGATGAAATTACCCGGAAGGGCATGGCTTGAGTTTAATATCAATGGAGAAAACAGCCACAGGAGACTATCGGTAATTGCCTATTATGATACCCGGACTCTTTTTGGTAAAATTTATTGGTATGCCTGCCTGCCATTTCATCACATCATATTCAAGAAACTGATAGAGGCGATTGAGAAGAGAAGTTGAAAAAAGTTATCCCGAATGAGGCTGTCCTATGTAGTTTCACTTCGGGATCCCGATGAGTCGCTTCGTAGGAATACACCTTTCGGGATTGAGTAATTGAGTTATTGAGTGATATGTTAAAACAATGAAAAGTTAAAAGTTATGGATAAACGGAATTTAATTTTTAGAATTATTAAACATATAATTTTGATATTGTTTGTTATGATAACTTTTAAACCACTTAATCTATGCGCAGAAGATGGGATTGATAAAGGTGAAAAAGCTAGACCGAGGATTGGGCTGGTGTTGGGTGGTGGTGGCGCACGGGGAGCGGCGCATATAGGCGTGCTTAAGGTTATTGAGGAAAATAAGATTCCGGTTGATTATATCGTGGGAACAAGTATGGGAGCTATTGTTGGCGGGTTATATGCGTCCGGTATGTCGCCGGATGAAATAGAAAAAACATTCAATTCCATAGACTGGAAGGACCTCTTTACAGACAGGCCGTCCCGCGAGGACCTCTCCTTCAGGCATAAACAGGCGCGTAAGCAACTGATTGATTTTGAGATGGGTTTTAAGAAGGGTAAATTTGTCCTGCCAAAGGGGCTTATTGCCGGGCAGAAATTGGGATTTCTCTTAAAGTCAATGACGCTTCAGGTTAGCGATATAGAGGATTTTGATAAACTGCCGATACCGTTTCGGCCAGTTGCAACCGATATTGAGACTGGTGAAATGGTGGTGCTTAAGAAGGGAAATTTAGCTGAGGCGCTCAGGGCGAGTATGTCTGTCCCGGCCGTATTCTCTCCCGTTGAAATAGATGAGAGGGTGCTTGTGGATGGCGGAATTGTCAAGAATTTACCTGTTGATATAGCAAGACAGATGGGCGCTGATATAATTATTGCAGTAAATGTCGGAGTGCCGCTTGCCAAACGCGAGAAACTTGGCTCCCTTATTGATATCACAATGCAGGTTGTGGGAATTATGACATTACAGAACGTTAAGGAAGAACTGAGTAAGATTAAAGAAAAAGACCTTCTCATTAGCCCTGATTTAGGAGATTATACTACCTCAGATTTTATAAAGGCACAGGAGATTATTAAATTAGGCGAGGCTGAGAGCAGGAAATTTACAGATGGGCTTAAGCGCTATCGCGCTTCTGATGAGGAATATAAGGGTTTTCTTGCTAAGCAGAGGAGAAAGGAGATAGAGCCGGTAAGGATAGATTATGTGAAGGTGGAAAAGCCCAAAAGGGTTGATTCCCGAAGGATAGCAAAAAGGGTAAAGACTAAACCCGGCGTAGTCCTTAATCTCGAAACCCTTAAAGCAGATTTAACGCGGGTTTATGAAATAGGCGATTTTGAGAAGGTTGATTTTAGGTTAGATGAGGAATTGGGGAATTTCCCTGATTCCTCATCCCGAGCGGAGTCGAGGGATCTTAATGATAAGCAGGGGCTTTTGATTGACACAAGGGAGAAGTCCTGGGGCCCGGATTATGTGCGTTTCGGGCTCAATATAAGCGATGATTTCAGGGGAGACGCGTATTACAATTTTATTACAGAATACACCAAGACCGAGTTAAACTCACTCGGAGCAGAGTGGAAAAACGAGTTCCAGTTAGGAAGGACGCGCAGGTTTTTCTCTGAGCTTTACCAGCCCCTTGATTATTCGGACTTATTCTTCGTCGCGCCTAAGTTTAAATATGAAAGAGCTGTTACGGATGTATTCTCCGGCAATTCCCGCATTGCCGAATACCGCGTGAATACGCTTGAGGGTGGTTTTGATACGGGCGTTAATTTCGGGACATATGCACAGACAAGATTAGGAATTTTAAGAAGCAATATAGACGCAGAGGCAATCGTAGGAGGGGAGGATTTGCCAAGATTTGATATAAACCAGGGGGCGCTGACGAGCGCCTTTATCTATGACCAGATTGACGATTCGAATTTCCCGAAATACGGCATTGCCTCAGAGGTCCGCCTTTTTAATGCAGAGAAAACTTTAGGCGCTGATGAGTCCTACGAAAAGTTAGAATTTGGTCTGATTAAAGCCACTACATTTAATAAGCATACGTTTCTTATGAGTTTAGACGGAGGGATGCGTTTAGGAAGAGAGATACCTTTTTATGATGAGCTGACCTTAGGCGGGTTTTTAACCCTTTCCGGTTATAGAAAGGGACAGTTAAGGGGCCAGTATTCCGGCTTAGGGCGGCTTATCTATTACTATGAAGCGTTTGGACTTTCCAATCAATGGATAGATGGTATTTATCTTGGAGGCTCTTTTGAAACCGGAAATGTCTGGAATAAGCGTAGACATGTCAAATTAAATGATTTACTATATGGCGGGACTGTTTTTGTGGGAGCAGATACTATCTTTGGGCCTCTATACTTAGGGTACGGTGCGACTGAAGGAGGCGAAGAAGGAGAGATTTACCTATTTCTGGGGCAGACGTTTTAATCGAAGCACAGAAATCCCCGGGCTTTAGTCCCTTCCTTAAGAGGTATCGGGAAGGGACTATCCTTGTAGGATTAAGTATTATGTCCACGGAATTCGGAACGCCCGGAATTCGAACGACAGTAGAAATATGGGAAGTGTCCCTCTAATACCTTTAATATATTTCAATATATGGCCGGTAAACTTAGAGATAAATGGAGTAGAATGACATTAGCAAATAAAGTAGGTATTTTTATTTCATTAGCAAGTTTATGCGTTGCAACTCGGTCTTGTTTTATTTCGAACGGAGCCAACCGTATTGCCATGCAATCGAATCAATTATCGGACACCGCCAACAGGTTATCAGATACAGCCAATAAGCATTCCATCATGGCCAACCAATTAGCGCAAAAAGCTAATGATATTGCTGAGGAAGTATCCAATATTCAAAATATACCTCGTCTCTCAGCACAAGTTGTAGAAGCAAATGTTGGTAGAATTGAAGGCAGAATGGATGATGTTGTATTAATGCTTATCAATGTCTATAATAACAGTAATGCTTTTGCTCATGCCGTAGAGTTGGATGTGATAATTTCAGATGGAACGGGGCGTGTAGCCAGTTTAAACGAAGATGCGAAACAGAAAAACTTGCCAATAATTTATAGAGAAAGCTTGGGGCCTGGTGATTATTTGATATTCTTAGTTAAACCGTCAACATTCCCTAATGCTAGGGGAAATTATTCATCAGGCAAAAATATATTTAAGGCGAAATTACAGCTAAGCTGGAAGGGGCCTAAAAATAACGTTGAATATAGATATTTAAATTTAATGGAACTTAAATATTTCTTTATAGAGGAGCAAAAAACAATAGAAGGGTTTTGGTTTGATTCTAAGAATGCTTATAACAGTATCGATAATAATAAAGAATTAGAAGAAAACTGGGGATTGAATTTTATTTATTGAGGTAACAAGATATTCAGTAAAAAAATGACAGCGCACTTTTTTCAAAGTAATTACATTAGAAGAAAAATGAACCTGTTCCGAATTTTCTGCTTGATAGCAATGATTTCTTTTTTGACTTATATCCCTTCCTTCGCAGACGAAACCATAACCAATCTCAGTAACCGTAATTACTTCGAAAACGTCCATAAGGCGTTTGGTAAAGCCAGAGAGAGTATTTTTGTCGTAATGCATCTGATTACGGTAAACCCCAATAATAAGGACAGCCTGCCTTATCAGCTGCTTTTGGATTTGATTGAGGCAAAGGACAGGGGAGTAAAGGTGAGGGTTGTCCTTGAGGATTCCGTAGATAAGAACAAGGAGGCGTTTCAGGTTTTATCGGATAATGGGGTGGACGTAAAATTTGATTCCAATAAGGTGTATACCCACAGCAAGCTGATAGTGGTAGATAACGAGAGGGTTATTCTGGGAAGCGCAAACTGGACATACAGTGCGCTCTCAAGCGGGAATGAATCCTCTGTTATGATAAATTCAAAGGGATTTGCCCAAAGCGTTCTTAAAGATGCCCAGAACATAGAGACCGAAACGCTCTCTGAGCCACTTGATAAAAACCAGATATTAAAGGTGCCGATTGCAAGAGAGTTTATGTATAATAAGAAACTAGCAGGAAGGCTTGTATCCGCTAACGATGAAAGGGCGTTTGATGTATATCTGTTACTTCTGTATGTCTATGGTGGCGCTAAGGACGGCAGCGTGAACGTGGATTATGAAAAACTTGCGGGGTATTTAGGCCTTGACACAAAGAAGGAAAAAGGTTATGCCTGTAAGAGGCAGATTATGAGGGCGCTTTATAAGCTTGATAAGAACTACTCCCTTATAGATACTTCTCTTCTAAAGGAGAAAACGATAATAAATTTATTAAGTTATAAAGATAACACGATGTATTATGAGGTGCCTGAAAGGGAATATTTTAATATCCCAATAGCGTATTTTGAATACGGCTGGATAAGAAAGATCTCCCTTAGGGCGAAGTACGCCCTTTTTATAAATCTGTATGAGACGGAGCTTAGCATGGAAAATCCCGTATGGAGCGGCAGCCTGAATTATCTAAGCAAAAAATTTAACGTAAGCGCATGGCTGATAAATAAGGGTATGAGGGAGCTAAGAAAGGCATGGCTTCTTGAGGTGATATATTCGGAGGTAAAAGAAGGCTATGAGGGAAGGCATTCAAATAAATACAGGATAAAAGAGCTCTTTAGCGAGGATAAGCAGAGAGGTGAGAGGGAGGAGCTAAGGAAGGAATTCGGGAAGGAAAGGATAGGGGAAGCAGAGAAACTCGCGGGCATGATTGACGAGGGCAGTAACCTTACCACAGTCAGAGACTTTGTGCTATTAATAGAGGAATACGGTTTAGATAAGGTCTTAAAGGCAAATAAGATTACCGCACAAAAAGCAGCGGATAATCCCAAGAGGCATATAAGGTATACTGTGGGGATTTTGAAGGAGTGGAAAAATAAACTTAGTAACGAGTAATGCGTAATGCATAACGGGTAAAAAAATAGGATGTGT
>CAZDNS010000020.1:0-27108 GCA_964506845.1 uncultured Planctomycetia bacterium
ATGCTCATTCGTAAGCTTGGGCTTAAGTGTAAATTTACTTAATGTGTTTGTATTAATTATATCAGAAAACGGAGGAAAGCGATATGAAATCCGTAACGAGAGCCCGGATGAGAGAAATAGATAGAAAGGTCAAGGCCATATATGGGATATCCAGCCTTATCTTAATGGAGAACGCAGGGATAGAGCTTGCCCGTTGCGCGATAGAAATGATAAAGAATAAATGGAGCAAAATCTGCGTATTCTGCGGAAAAGGAAACAACGGCGGAGATGGTTTTGTTTGCGCGCGGCATCTATTTAACAGGGGATTTAAAGCCAGGGTTTTCCTTATCGGAGAGTATAAAGAGGTAAAAAAAGAAGCAAGGGTTAATCTGGATATATTGCTTAAGATGGGTTTGGAGATTTATGAATTGCACAGTTATTTTAATATCCCATTCATAAAAGAAAGACTGGCAGATACCTCGCTCATCATAGATGCGATATTCGGCATAGGCTTGAAAGGTAAAATACCTGAAGCAGTATCTAATGTAATAGAAGAAATAAATCTCTCTAAAAAACCAGTATTATCCGCAGACATCCCCTCCGGCCTTGATGTGGATACCGGCAGGGTTCTTGGAAACTGCGTCAGGGCTACAAGGACTTTAACCTTTGGCCTTGCCAAAAGAGGTTTTTTTAAAAATGAGGGACCCTTTTATACTGGAAGTATATTTGTTTCAAATATAAGCATACCAAAAGATTTATTAAGATAAAGATATCTTGAGATTGATATTCTAATATGGCACAATTTAAGTAGAAAGGGGTTGCCAAAAAAGGAGGGCATATTATGTTTGGGATGAGGAAAATTATATTTTTATTGGTTATTTCTTTTTCTGTAACATCTGTTTCATTTGCACAGGAACAGAAGCAATCCGAACGTGGTTCAGGACCAACGCCTGAACAACTTATAGAAAATATGCAGAAAGAAAAGGAAAAAACCCTACAATCTGGCGATAAAGGAAAGACTGAGGCTATAGATTCAATGGTAAAAGATTTTAAAGCAGGGAAGATTACAGCGGAGCAGATTATGAAACAAGGCCCTCAGGATAAAAGTACGCAGGGTAGTTCGAAAGAAAGCGGTGGTTATCCTCAAAAAGGAGGAGAGCAATCAGGAAAATCTTACGATAGCGGTAAGCAAGGCAGTTCACAGGGTAAAGGCGAATACAAACAAGAAACCGCTCCATTCAATGACTATGAGAAAGAAGGAGTTCCCACTAAAGAAAAGGTTCTAAAAGAACTTCAGAAACTGAAAGAGAAAGCCATAAATTCCGATAATATGGAAGAAGCAAAAAGGCTTCACTCTGAGATTGAAAATATAAGAAAGGGTAAGTCAGTTTCTGTTAAGCCTACAGAAAAATCGGTGGAAGGAAATGAAAGTCAGGGTGAGCAAGATGTAGATGCTTTAAAATCGCAAGAGAAAGGTAAATTTCTCCAGCAGATTTCGCAAGAAGAGAGCGGTCTTACAAAGGAAAAGGCTATAAAGAAGATGCAAAAGATGAAGGAAGAGGCGATTAAAGCAGGCGATATGGAAAAGGCAAAGGAAATTCATTCTGAGCTTCAAAATATAAGCAAAATGGATGCAAGTTCTTTTGGTAGTAAAGAGGTTCAGACGATGGATACCTCAGGTATGAAAGAGCGGGCTATAAAAGGATCGCGGAATACGGAGACCGAAGACTATGGCAGTGTCCAAACACAAGGAGGTAGTTCCGGCGAAGGGCCTCCAACAAGTGGTGCGCCTGGTATGAGTGGCGGAATGAAAAAATAGGTGTTATAATACACGCTATACAAGTACCCACATAATTAATCATAGTATATGCCATCCAAAAACTGGTCTAAAAGACTCTTTAAGGAAATAGAACTCTGGCTTGAAGATAAAATTATAGAGCCTTATCAGGCGGATACTATAAAAAACAGATACTCTGAAAACATAGAGCATAACAGACTGCTTGCCTCACTGTTTATTCTCGGCTCTATCCTGGTAGGCATAGGTATTATTCTCTTTATTGCTTCAAACTGGCGGTATATAGGCGAAGCATTTAAGATATCCGTTATATTTTTCTTAATAGCAGGCTTTAATCTCGCAGGTTACTATTTAAGATTCAGGCGGAATAATTACCCAAGGCTTGGCGAGTCTCTTATTTTTTTAGGCGCTGTTTGTTTTGGAGCAGGTGTATGGCTTATAGCGCAGATTTTTCAAATCCCTTATAATTATGCAAACGGTATACTCTTTTGGTTTATAGGCATTCTGCCTTTGATATATGTAGGACGCTCAAATTCTGTCTTGGTATTAGCGAGCCTTCTTTTACCTATATGGCTTAGCGTATACATAGCCAATAATCTCGACAGCCCTGCCTATCAATTCTTCCTGTTTTTTGTTGTTTTAATCTATCTTATATACCGCCAGAAGCAGAAAATATCCTTATTCATTTCTATCGCTGGTCTTGCTATCTGGGTGGCCCATTATCTTTTTGTTAAATTGATAATATGGGATACCTCTTCGCTAAATAAGTTCATTTTATATACAAATCTTTTTATTTCATATGGATTCTTTTTGTACTGTCTGGGTATTCTGCATAACCGCAGCAGGTATTTTAACGGGTTTTCCAATGTCTATAAGATATGGGGTATGATTTCTATATTTGTTACCAATTATTTTTTTACCTTTGAGCCCTCCTACACAGCTTTGTTGGATAATAAAAAACCCATCCAGATTATAAGTTTATTTTTGCCGGGATTGTTTATCTACGTCTTATATTTTGTTAGCCTTTTTGCGTCTCTGATATATATTCTAAAATTTAAAGATGATGAGAAGATAAAGGAGGCGGGGGTTATTCTGTTTTTCCTTGTCTTTCAGTTTATTTTTATGCATTTCTGGCAACTCGACATAGTTATTGTCCTGGCAGGTTATACTGCCTTACTCTTTATCGAGATAATAGCGTTCTTATACTTAGGGTATTTTTTATGCGATGAGGCAATATTCAGACTTTCCCTTTTTGCGTTTGCTCTGTATATTCTGGCTAAGTATATTGACACCTTCTGGAATACCCTGCCGCGTTCCGTATTTTTTTCCTTCGGAGGGATAATATTAATTCTCGGCGGCATATATCTTGATAAGAAAAGAAAGAGTATCGAGAAAAAGATGCAAGAAAGACTAAAAAATGATTAGGATTAGAATAAGAAAAAAAATTGCCTTTATCTTAATTACCCTTTTACAACTACTCTTTCTTAGCGGTATGGTATTCTTTCACGCCGCTAACATAAAAACAGCAACCACGGTGTTGCTTGAAACGCAGCCTATAGATCCCTTTAGCGTCTTCAGGGGTAGATATGTGGCGCTTGATTATAAGATATCCAGCCTGCCTGCGGAGGCTTTTAAAGACTGCAAGCCCGATAAATTAAAATCAGGAGATTATATTTACGTGGTACTTGAACAGAAGGAAAAATTCTGGGAAACCAAAGCCGTTTATAAGAATAAACCTTTGGATAAGAACCTCATTTTTTTAAGGGGTAAAATATATTCTGCTTATTCACCGCAGATTAGCGTTAAATATGGAATAGAATCCTTCTTTTTAAGCGAGAAATCGGCAGAGGAGATTGAAAAGAAAAGAAGCGAGTTTGCCACCTTTAGATGGCAGGAGATGGAGAGAAAAAGAAAGGAAAATCTTTCTGAAGAGGATAGAAGAATAGAAAAGGCAGGAATAAATAAATGGTGGTTCGGCATAATGGACAAGGAACTTAATTACTGGATAAAAGAAGCGATTGTTGATGAAAGGATAGCAGAGAAGATAAGAGAAAAATATTCAAAAACCCTTGAGCATATTAGCGCCACAGAAAGGCGCGACGTAACATCGGATATTCCGCGCAGCCCCCTTACCATAGAGGTTGCAGTGACCAAAGACGGAAGGGGTTATCCCGTAAAACTATTATGGGAGGGAAGGGAGTATAAGTAGAATTCTTTGCCTGCTGAAATCAATAATCTACAGCCCCATTAATTCAATACAAACCTAAAAACAATCTTTCAAATATTTCTCCATCCCAACTCCAGCCGTAAGCCGAGCCGAACATGTATGGTATTTTATAATACATTTTAGTGAAATATTCTCAACAGGTACTCTTCCTTTGAGGAATATGAAAGGGCAATTTGTCAAGCAAGCTATTTATTCTAAAGATTACTACAATATAATCACAATTTAATTCTGTGTCCCCAATCCTCCACCTGAACAGCGGTGACGTTTGACGAGTAGCGTATTCAGGCGTGGTCATCCTTGCTAGCACTTTGTGGTGTTTGCAGTGGCGGTTTTTGCTTCGCCCAGCCTCCTGGGCAGTCTGGACTCACAAATACCACTTGGACATCCTGATAAAGTATGGAACGAACATTGTGCCACAAGCATTACGTATCTCATTCGTATTTAAGAGACTACAACTTATTCTCGCTATATATTTGCCTTTTAGCTTTTCACTCTTCCTGCCCTCAACCCTCAAAACAATGGACAAAATTTTGAGTATTGGCGGCCAGCGGTCACTTTAAATATTAAAGCATATAGACAAAATCGATGTTAGATAAACATTTATCCGTGGAAATTTACCTTTCTGGGGTATGCAAAATTTGATATAATATAAACGTTTATAAATAAGGAATTAAAAATAGAGGCTTATTAATTCTTACAAACTTTGTGAGAGTGTATATGCAGTATCATTCAGAGGCAGAAGAACATTTCGAGTTGGGAAATCGCTATTTTGACCAGAAAAAGTACCAATACGCCTGTCGCGAATATCAGAAAGCAATAGAATGTAACCCTAAGTATTCAGAAGCATACTTTTGGTGGGCTAACGCGTTGGTTGAACTGGAATGTTATGAACAAGCAAAAGACAAATACAGACAGGCAATTGATATCAATCCATGTGAATCTTCCTATTATTATCGATATGCTTATGTTTTAACGCGAATGAAAAAATATGAAGATGCTTTAGAGAAGATAAAGGAAGCGATAAACCTTAATCCTACAGAAACAGATTATTATTATGGACTCACGGAGATTCTTTACAATCTTAAACGATATGAAGAAGCAAATGTCTCCTTTGAACGTCTGATTAAACAGAATTCTCACGACCCCGCGATTTATATCAATTGGGGTAAAGTGCTTTGTCAGATGAAACAATATGGCAAAGCGGTTGAAAAATTTAAAAACGCTCTCCAATTGGATGAAAACCAGGAGACAGCTTATAACAATTGGGGAGTTCTTCTCTCGAATCTTGGTCAACACGAAGAAGCAATAGAAAAGTATAAGAAAGCCACCTCAATTAATCCTCGCTATTCGGAAGGATATTACAATTGGGGCCTGGAACTTAATAAACTTGGTAAATTTGAAGAAGCGATAGAAAAATTTAATAAAGCTGCGGACATTAACCCAATCAGTTCCGATATCTATTACGAGTGGGGTTATTCCCTATATAATCTTCATCGATATAAAGAAGCAGTTGAAAAATATAAAAAAGCCATTGATTGTGGTGATAGAAATATCGAGTCTTATTGCGCACTAGGCTGGGCACTCGGTCATATTAAACAGTATGATGAAGCACTTAAGATATTTGCAAGAGCATCAGATATGGCTCCTTTTGATGCAAAGATATATGACGGCTGGGGATTTATCTTATCGCGCATTACAAAATTTGAAGAAGCGATAGATATGTACAAAAAAGCCATCTCTTTGGATCCTTTTTATGCTCCTGCATACCATAAGTGGGGATTAAGTCTCGCCACATTGAAACGATACGAAGAAGCAGTGTGGCAAATTGAAAAAGCTTTGAAAAATGATCCGGAATGTGCAGAATATCATAGTGCGCTCGGAACAGTATTTATTAGACTCGATCGTTATGAAGAAGCAGCAAAAGAATTTCTTCAGGCAATTAACCTCGAACCCGCCACAATAGAGAACTACGAATCGTATAAAGAAACCCTCTCATTGATAGAAGAGAGGGAGATTGCGACTAGAATACGATCGCAGACTGAAAATGCAGCCTTTTATCTTGCGTGGGGGACCGCTCTTGCACAAAACGAACTACACAAAGAAGCCATTGAAAAATACGAACAGGCATCCCTTTTAGACCCGACAAACTCTATAATCTATAACCGGTGGGGAATATCCCTTGCAAAAATGGGGAGAGTAGACGATGCAATTGAGAAGTATCAAAAAGCACTCGGAATCAGTCCTAAAACTGCTCAATATTATGCAAACTGGGGAAGGGCGTTGTTCAGAAAGAAACGCTATGAAGAGACGATTAAGAAATATCAAAAAGCAACAGAGCTTGAACCAAACAATCCCTCTCTTTACAGAAAATGGGGAGTTGCCTTAGAGAAACTGAAACAATATGATGAGGCTATCGAGAAATTTTCAAAGGCCATCAAGATTCGACGCAATCATGTCGATGCTTATTATTCTCTAGGAAGATTGTTTCTTAAATTGGAACGCTACGAAGAGGCACTTGAAAAATTTCAGCAAGTCATTGCGCTATATCCTCATGAAGATAATGCGTATGGCTGGTCTGCAGTATCATTAGTCCGGCTAAAACGGTATGATGAAGCTCTAAAAATGTATCGCCGCGCAGTTACACTTGAACCTCTTAATATCTTATTTATTCTTGACATGTTCCCTCGTAGAGGATTCTGGAGATTTCTTTTTACTCTTTTCAAGGCTAGCTTTAATAGGATTAGAATCAACTCTTGATTCAACACATATCGGTTAAGAAAAGCTACTTTCATAATGTTGTTAAAAATCGCTTAATGTATCGTGATAATAAAAACTGTTGTTCTTTCTCAACGCTTAATAAGAAGAGAAATAATCAATTTAAGTAGCGGAATATCTTTAGGTTTGACAGAACAACAAGTACGAGTAGACTAAAGCGGTATTTTTTATTTTCGGATTATAACGGACATTCTTGGGCAAAATTTTTAGGTACGGATAAAAATTTTACCTTGTGGATTAGTGGTTGAATATGGAAAGAGCCTTCGGGGAAATACTACTAAATGGTGCCGGAGGTCGGAGTTGAACCGACACGAGGGGTAACCTCACATGATTTTGAGTCATGCGCGTCTGCCAATTTCACCACTCCGGCATTATTTGACCTTTCTATAAAAAGACAGGGGCTCTCTTGATTTAGGGGGACCTAAGATTGCAGAAAGCAATATGCCTTCCCTTAATTTATCAATATCCAGGTCCAGTTCTCTGGTTTCTTCGGATTCAATAAGGGCAGGTTGTAATATTTCCTCCTCAAGAGGCAAGGCCGCCTCTTCTGCTGCTTTTTGAGAAATCAGAGAGGTAAGCTCTTCCAGGCCTTTCTTAAAAATTCTTTTTTCAGGTTTTCTATACGCGGAGTCTACAGTATAACCTTCAGGTTCTCTTTTTTTCTTTTGGGGGAGGGGAGTCTTTGGCAGCCTTTTTGCAGTAGAGAGAATGCCAATAAGCCACATTATGGCTACAAATATAAATATTAAAAAGTTGGCTAAATCGTCAAAGCGCATTATTCTTTCTCCTTTGCAACCGCTGAAACGCCAAATTTGTAACCGCTAAATCGCAAAATTAGTAAACACCGAAACGCAGAACTCTTTCTTTGCGTCTTTGCGGTTATTCCTTTTTTTCCTTGGTGCCTGCTATCTGGTCTCTCATCTTGGTGTCCGCCTGGATATTTTTCAGGTTATAGTAATCCAATACGCCAAGTTTACCCTCCCTGAATGCCTGGGCAATTGCCTTTGGAACCTCGGACTCTGCCTCAACAACCTTTGCCTGCATCTCCTGGATACGCGCCTTCATCTCCTGTTCCTGGGCAACAGCCATTGCCCTGCGCGTCTCTGCCTTAGCGCGGGCAACCTTGAGATCTGCCTCTGCCTGGTTTGCTTGGAGCTCTGCGCCCACATTTCTTCCAACGTTTACATCCACAATATCTATAGATAGAATTTCAAATGCAGAACCTGCATCAAGCCCTTTAGAGAGAACTGTCTTTGATATAAGGTCAGGGTTTTCAAGGACTCTTTTATATGATTCTGCTGAGCCTATAGTGCTGACTATACCCTCGCCTACTCTTGCGATAATAGTTTGTTCGGTTGCGCCGCCCACAAGCCGCTCAAGGTTTGTCCGGACAGTTACGCGCGCCTTTGCCTGAAGCTGTATACCATCCTTTGCAACCGCATCAATAGTTCTTTCCTTTTCAGGAGGCGCATCTATTACCTTTGGATTAACAGAGGTCTTTACTGCATCAAGCAGGTCTCTTCCTGCAAGGTCTATTGCGCAGGCGCGCTGAAATGAGAGAGTTATCCCTGCCTTATCCGCAGAAATTAGGGATTTTACAACCCTTATTACATCACCTCCTGCAAGATAGTGTGCCTCAAGATTGTCTGTAGTTAAAGGAAGCCCTGCCTTATGAACCATAATAAGCGAGGGGACTATAATCCTCGGCTCTACATTTCTAAGTCTCATTCCTATAAGGCTGAATATGCTTATTTTTACACCTGCAGCGATTGCCGCAATCCATAACCTCACAGGGATTAGATACACAAATAGAAACAAAAATACAACTATGCCAATCGCAACAAAGAATACTATCATTTTAAACCTCCTGATTTGCTTATTGGTTACGTGATTCGGTTAAGGTAACGCCTGCCTGCCAGCAAGGCAGGATAGCCGTTTCGTAGTTAGGTTAAGGTTACGTTGTGAAACGATACACGTAGCCGAATAACTATACGAGCTTCGTAACCGTGACCGGTTAAATATTTTAATTGACAGACTAATACTATCACCTTTTACTTTCCCTTACAACTATCTTGTTTCCCTCTACCTTAACCACCTTAATTTTTGTGTTATTCTCAAGAAAGATTCCCTCGGTGGTTACATCAAATCTTTTTCCTTCAATCTTAGCAGAGCCTGATGGCCTTAAAGGGGTAAGGGCTATACCTTCCTTATTTACAAGGTGCTCAAGGCTGTCTGCAGGGCTAAAACCACCTTCCTTAGTTTCTGTTTTATCCAGCCTGAGTTTTTTCCATATAGCAGTTTTTGGGAATAATTTTAAGGCTATGAATATGATTATAAGACTCCCCGCCGATATTAATATGCCTGCGAGCGGACTTAATTTTGTATATGCAATATAAGAAGCAACGCCTAAAAATGTAAGGCCGGAAATTCCCACTATGCCGAAGCCTGGGATAATAAAGAGCTCAATTAAAAGTAGTATAAATCCGACAATTATTAATGTTAAAACCAGAAACCAATCAGGCATTTTTATTCTCTTCCAAAGATACGAATATTTTTGAGCCCTCAACCCTTGTCACTACCACCACTTTATGTGTATCTATAAAATCACCCTCAGTAATCACATCTATAATCTCGCCGTCTATAATTGCCCTGCCGGATGGTCTCAATATAGAGATTGTCTCTCCGAGCTTGCCGAGATACTGCGAAAAATCTTTGGCAGAGGTATAACCGGCTTGGGTCTTTTCGCTACTTGCCAATACCACCCTTTTCCATAAGCCTGTATGGGGGAAGGACTTCATTATTAATAAGGTGAGCCCAAATGTGGCTATAAGCGAATATGTTAGAATGTAAAGAGCGCTTGTTATCTCGGAGCGTGGAATCTGAAAGGGATGCTTAATCAGGGCTAAGAATGCACCTAAGAGCGTAAGGAAGATACCCATCGCTCCTGCTAAGCCAAATCCGGGTATAAGAAATATTTCCAGAAGAAGAAGCGTTATCCCTGCTATGAATATAAGTATTTCAATCCAGTTAGCCAGTCCTACAAGATAATGCCCCCAGAAAAAAAGTGCGAGACAGATAAGGGCAATTGTGCCGGTTATTCCCCAGCCCGGAGCCTTAAGTTCAAATATCATACCAAGAAAACCCAGGGTTAGAAGAAGGGAACTTACAATAGGGTTTGTTATAAAGCGCACTAATATCTCTGACCAGTTTGGATGACCTTCTTTTATAGGAGAATCTGATAAGTTATAAAATTTGAAAAGACTATTTCTATCCTCAATTATCTCCTTGGCGAGATTCAGTTCTTTTGCATCTTTTGCGCTCAGGTTTAGGAGCTTACTCTTTTGTTTAATAATCCTTATTTCTTTAAGTTCATTCTTTTTTAGTTTCTGCTTAAATTCTTCAAGTTCTTCGGTAGTAACTATTTCTTTAACCCCTTTTATTTCAACGAGTCTTAGTTCAATATCTTTGTCCACCATTCCCTGGGCGATGTTCTGCGGATGGTTATTTTCCTCGGCAATGGATTTAAACTTTGCCCGAATAGCAGAAACAGTCTTTTCATCGGTTGCATTTTCGCCGGAGCCGAACATATTAAGCCTTGGCTCGGCAGAGCCTATGCTTGAGCCCGGCGCCATTATGATGTCTTTACAGGCAAGGGAGATTAAGGCGCCTGCAGACCACGCCTCGCCGGTTATATAGGCAACCGTGAGACTTCCCTTAAGCTCCTTTATGGATTTACAGATTTCGAGCGCCGCATCAACCCTTCCGCCAAATGTATCTATCTCAAATATATAGGCGCTTATCTCATTTTTTTGCTCGGCTAATACCCTTTTAACAAATCCGCTTAGGCCTAAGTCAATAGTGCCTTTTATGGGGATAAATAAAACAGAGGGTTGTTTATCTGTGACTGTCTGGGCATAGACTGTTATGCAGACAGTTAACGCAAGAAGCGTCAGGAGTGATAAAATTTTTTTCATAAATGTTAGAAAGGAATTGGTGGAGCTGAGGGGAATCGAACCCCTGATTCCACAATGCCATTGTGACGTGATCCCGCTTCACTACAGCCCCGAATGTAGTTATTTATTTGGTTTAATATAGCCACTTTGAGATACGTTGTCAATATTTTTGTATTGACCGTAAATTCCATGCTATGCTAAAATCCATAAGTCATTAACTCATAATTTAATAAATAAAAAATGACCAGCGAAAAATATCCATTCGAAAGAATAGAGAAAAAGTGGCAGGAGTTCTGGGAAAAAGAAAAACTCTTTGAGGTAGACCTCAATTCAAACAAGCCCAAATATTACTGCCTTATGATGTTTCCCTATCCCTCTGCGGCACTCCATGTGGGTCACGGCAGGAACTATATCATCGGCGATACAGTCGCAAGGTATAAAATTATAAAAGGATTTAATGTCCTTACGCCAATGGGCTGGGATGCATTCGGCCTTCCTGCAGAGAATGCAGCAATTAAAGGGGGCTTGCATCCAAAGGTTTCTACCCTGAATAATATAAATACGATGAAGTCCCAGCTAAACAGATGGGGGGTAGGATATGACTGGCTAAGAGAGGTTACCTCCTGTCTCCCTGACTATTACAAATGGACGCAGTGGATATTCCTGAAATTATTCCAGAAGGGCTTAGCCTATAAGAAATTAGGGGCTGTAAACTGGTGCCCCTCCTGCCAGACAGTGCTTGCCAATGAACAGGTGGTTAACGGTGCTTGCGAGAGGTGCGATACAGAGGTTTATGAGAGGGATTTAGAGCAGTGGTTTTTCAAAATCACCGATTATGCGCAAAGGTTATTAGATGATTTAGAATTGCTTGAAGAGTGGCCTGAGCGGGTAAAACTGATGCAGCAAAACTGGATAGGAAGAAGCGAGGGCGTCGAGATACGTTTTCCGGTTGAGGGAACTGAGTTTGCGTTTGAGTGTTTTACTACAAGGGTAGATACAATCTTCGGAGCCACATTTTTGGTTCTTGCTCCGGAACATCCCGAGGTCTTAAAACTGATAGAGAACTCAAAAAATAAAGACGAGATTCTGCAGTTCATTCAGGATAGCCGCAAGCAGTCTAAAAAAGAGCGCTCAAGCGCTGAGATTGAAAAGAAGGGTGTATTCACAGGCGCTTATGCGATAAATCTTATAAACGGAGAGGAAATCCCTATCTGGATAGCGAATTACATCCTTATGGAATACGGAACAGGGGCTATTATGTCTGTTCCTGCTCACGACAGCCGGGATTTTGAGTTTGCAAAAAAGTACGGGCTTCCTATAAGGGTTGTGATAAAAGGTGAAAATACACCGCTTGACGCAAATCTTCTTAAAGAAGCCTACATTGAAGACGGTATTATGGTCAATTCCGCTGATTTTAACGGGATGCAAAACAGGAAGGCAATAGATGCCATCTCGGATTTTATGGAAAAGAATAAGATAGGGATAAGAAGGATAAACTTCCGATTGCGGGACTGGCTTATCTCAAGGCAGAGATATTGGGGAGCGCCCATACCTGTTGCCTACTGCGCAAAATGCGGCATTGTGCCTGTTAAAGAAGAAAGTTTACCTGTGGAATTACCAGAAAATGTCAAATTTAAACCCGATGGTAAGTCACCCTTAAGAGATGCAGTTGATTTTGTTAATGTTAAGTGTCCAAAATGTAAAAATCCCGCCAAAAGAGAAACCGAAACTATGGATACCTTTGTGGATTCAAGCTGGTATTATCTTCGGTATCTTTCGCCAAAGGACGATAAAAAACCCTTTGATACTGAAATAGTAAATAGATGGTTTCCTGTTGACCAGTATATAGGCGGGGTGGAGCATGCGATACTCCATCTTTTATATTCGAGGTTCATAACAAAGGTTTTATACGATATAGGCTATGTAAATTTTAGGGAGCCCTTTAAGAGACTTTTTACTCAGGGTATGATTATAAAAGACGGGGCAAAGATGTCCAAGTCCAAGGGAAATGTGGTAAGCCCGGACGTGCTTATAGATAAATATGGCGCAGATACAGTAAGGCTATACACCCTCTTTATAGGACCGCCTGAAAAGGACGCGGAGTGGAATGACAGCGGAGTTGAAGGCGCATGGAGATTCTTAAACAGGCTCTGGAGGCTTGTAAATATCTTGAAAGAAAATGATTTTATTATAGGCAGTATCAATACAGGACAATTAGATGAATTAAGAAGGCTTACCCATCATACTATAAAGAAGGTTACCTCTGATATGGAGGGGGATTTTCACTTTAACACCGCTATAAGCGCAATTATGGAATTGTGTAATTACGTATATATTCTTTTAGAGAAAAAATCCGACACAAAAGTATCCGCTAAGGAAGATAAACAGATTGTCAGGGAATCAATTGAGTCCATACTTTTACTTCTCGCTCCCTTTGTCCCTCATATTTCAGAGGAACTTTGGCAGTTTCTGGGGAATGAGGCCAGCATATTCAGAACCCCTTGGCCGGCATTTGATGAGAGCGCTCTAACGAGAGAAACCGTCCAGATTGTTATACAGATTAACGGGAAGGTGCGCTCCAAGATAGAGGTGCCGAGTGGAATACAAAAAGATACCCTGAGAGACCTGGTTTTGAAAGACGAACGGGTAAAAAAATACATATCCGATACCGCGATAAAGGACTTTATAGTTGTTCCAAACAGGCTTATTAATATAGTCGTATAAGAAGATAAATCTTGTATAAGAATTATAAAGGTGATATTATATCAACAAGATTTTTTTGTAAAATCTAATTGAAAGGAGGGAAATACATGAGCCTTAAGAAATTTGCCTCTTTGGCAGTTGCTATCACAGTCTTGGTTATCGCGGGCAATGGGTGCGCCAAGAAACAGGAGGCCAGTTTGCCTGAAGATACCCTGCCGCCTATTGAACTGGTTCAGCCGGGCCAGGCAACCACCCAGACGCAAGCACCTGCGCAATTTCCTATGCAGCAAGAAGGTACCCAGACAGTTACTGTAACAGTCGCGCCTGTTCAGGAACCTGTTAGCCAAGAAGAAAAGGGAATGTCCCGTAACAAAGAAATCCAGCAGGCTTTAAAAAATGCCAATTTCTATACGGGAGAGATAGACGGAAAGATAGGGCCTATGACAAGAAAGGCTATAAGAGACTTCCAGAGATCCAAGGGATTGGTCGTGGACGGAAAGGTGGGACCCAAGACCTGGGCGGAACTGGAAAAATATCTCGTTAACCCAGAAGCCTCTACGCAACCTTCAAAGGTACAATAGTTCTTTGAACTAGTATATTTTTAATATCCTGTGGGCATATCCTTTTGATATGCCCACAGATTGATACTTCAGCGTTGCTCACTATTGATTAAAAAAGGAATGTAGTTCGCCTAATTCCTAAACTAAAGCAAGTGCTTTATTAGATTTATTCGTTAAATCCCGGAGGTGAGTTTTATTTAAAACGCATAGAAACTCTTTGTATGCTTGAAACAGTTATGAAAAGAAGCTTAAAAAAATATTTTGGTTTTCTTTTGTTTTTAACAAGCCTGTCCTGCTCTTTACTATATGTCAGCGGACAGGCAAACACTGTGATAAAAAATCTTTCATATGAATGGCATCCAGAGGGATTGTTGATAACCATAGAAACCCAGGAGCCCTCAAACATAGTCTGCCATTCTGTTAAGAACCCTCCGAGCATAATAATAGCCTCCCCCGACGAATTTTTTACCAGCCAGCCCAGCATAGTAAAAATTGGCAATACAATAAAAAGGATAAAAGCGGTCAGGGGGCTGAAGAAAACCCCTGAAGAATTAGACCCTGCATATTACAACGTCTCTTTCTTTGTGGTGGATTTAAATAAACCCAAGAAGTTCGTGTGGAAAAAAGAAGATACAAGGTTTTTGCTGACAATAGAAGAAGATATGGCTATAGGAACAAAAAAGCCCTTATATAAATATGTGGGAGATATAATAGAAAAGATAAATCCACCAGAGGAGGTTTATGATCCAAAAAAATTAAAAAAAGAAAAATCTAAAGAAGCCGAATTAAAAAAAAAGGCAAAGGAATTGGATATATCCGAAGAACCCCCCTCTCCTGCTAAAAAAGAAAAACCGGTTAAGGCGCCCATAGAGCAAGAGACAAAAGCAAAGGAGATCCCTGAAGAAAGGGCATCTGCCGCAGAAGAAAAGAAATCACGCGATACACAAATGGAAGAGGCGTTAAAAAAAATAAGCGAGCAAGATGAGACTAAAAAGAAACAGGTAATTGAGGAATTAGTTAAACAGGAGAAAAAAAGTATAGAAGACGCTCGATTAAAAATGAAAAAAGAGCCTATAGAGAAGGAAAAAATAAAAGAGACGCAACCTCGGGAGGTTAAAAAGTCTGAAGAAAAACCCAAACTCAAACCACAGTCTAAAGAACCCAACGATACAAAAAAATCGCTAAAAAATGATTCCAAAAAATTATTCGAGATAGATGAAGTTGTTAAATCTCTTTCGGTAAAGGAAGAAAAACAGGAAAAAATCCAGGTAAAGAAGGTTATTAAAGAAGAAGCGCCAAAAAAGGAACCCAAACCGGTTATAAAAGAAAAATCTTCTAAACCTAGAACATACAGACAGGACAAAAGTACCCAAGAGACAATAAGGAAACTTGGCAACTTAAAATCGGATATGGATAAGGCAATAGATGACAGGATACAGGCAGAGCTTTTGAAGGATGAGGCCACGCGGCAATGGGAGGAATCAAAGGAAGAGCTTGACGAGGTTTTTTCTAAGTAGGGATTAATATGCTGCTGATTCAAATCGTAATGCTTATAACCGTTCTGATTATTCTTGGTATAATTTTCTTTGATGAGCATATACAGAAACGCTCCTTTCAGGATAAGGGGAGGCTTGAAAATTTTTGGCTTAACGAAGAAAGAAGACAACACCCCAGGCTGAATATAAACTTAGACGTTGTATATAAAATACCGACTAAATCAGAAAATCCTAATAATTCCAAAAGCAGCGACATAAGCCAGTCCGGCATACAGCTCCTCTTGAAAGAAAAATTTGAAAAAGACACAGTTCTATTGCTTGAATTTGAACTCCCGGGTAATCCCAGAAAGAGGATATTTGCCAGAGGGCAGGTTATGTGGACGAAGGAAAATCAGGCTTATGAAGAGGACAAGGTACGGACATTTAATACGGGTATTAAATTTATCCAGTTAAGCCAGGCGGATGAAAGTATTTTGGCTGGTTATGTGAATAAATGTCTCACCATGGAGAGGGATGAGGGAAAATAGAGTACATAGGCGTTTAAAATTTTCATTTGAGTTCAAGTGTTCCGGCGAACAGACAGGCGGGTTTATCGCAAAATGCCTGGACTTAAGCTCAGGGGGCCTGCGGGCAGTATCGCCTAAGGCGCCAGAGCCAAACGAGATAATAAACTTAGAAATCCCCCTACAGAAAAATTATCCCTCTTTAAATTTGAAAGGCAGGGTGGCGTGGCAAAAACCCTATGTGCGTAGATTTGATTCGCAAGGCGCTAAAGATTTAACCGAATTCGGAATTAAATTTTTAGACATAGATAACCCAACAAGGCGAAGGATTTTTGGTTTTATAGCAGAAGCTGAGAAACGAAAAAATATCCAGACCAAAGAAATTCATACGATGACAGATATGCCTTTTTAAGCAGGATTTTAGCTGTCGTCTAATTTCTTTTCCCGCACTCAACTTTTACCGCTATGCTAAATTTATCAAAAAGTGAGAAGTATGTAATATTATTTTTATTCGGAAGCGCCCTTCTGGGAATGGGAATTACATATACGAGAAGTTACTTTTTAAGAAGCGCTGTTAACATAAGACAGCAACCAGAGCTATCCCAGACAAAAGAGACGCTAAACATCCCAGATAGAAAGGTAAATATAAATACAGATAGCATCAATGAATTATGCGGCCTTCCGGAGATAGGCCCTGCTCTTGCAAGGCGCATAATAGAACACAGGATGCAGTTTGGGCCTTATAGAAGACCAGAGGATATAAAAAATGTGAGAGGAATAGGAGAGGCGAAGTATAACATTCTAAAAGAACATATAAGCATAGAATGAAGGGCCCATTTGCGGCTATAGCGGTTTTATTCTGCAGCGGGATATTGATAGGTAAGTGTATCAATATCCCGTTTTTTTATGTATGGGCTGTTTGCGTTTTTTTAATTTTTATAACCCTTCTCTTAATCAATAAAAGATTTCTTTCTGAATTGCTGATTTTGGTTTTGGCATTCTTGCTTGGCTTAGCCGGATGGCAAGGTTTTGTTCAAAAGAATTCTAGTCATATTAAAAATTTTATAAGTACATCTCCTGTTAACTGCACCATTAGCGGTATAGTTAAAAACGACCCGGCTACAAAAAGATATAAGGGCGAATGGAAGACCATATTTACGCTAAAAGTAGATTCCCTGAATAAAGAAGGAACTTTATTTAAAACGCAGGGTTTGGTATACGTAGTGCTTACGAATAAAAAACCCCTGAATATTGAATACGGAGATATTTTAGAAACAAGGGGCAGCCTCTCTGAACCTGACCTTCCGACAAACCCGGGCGGTTTTAACCTGAAAGAGCACCTTTTTAAATCCGATATATACGGTGTATTCAGGATAAAAGGTGGTTCTGCTGTGGAGCTTATAAGAGAAGCTAAGAGCGCTCATTTTATTCGCGCCATATATAGATTAAGGCACAAGCTTAGCAATATGATAGACTCAAACCTTGAGGGAGATTATGCCTCAATACTAAAGGCGATGCTTCTTGGCGAACGCCAGGATATCCCGTATAAGTTAAACGATAGTTTCATAAGGACAGGCACCATACATATCCTGTCAATAAGCGGAATGCATGTGGCGTTATTTGCATTTCTGGTTTTTATATTCCTCAAGGTTTTAAGAATTCGTCCTACAATGCGCTATGTTTTAACCGCGACCCTACTTATATGTTACGCAATATTGACAGGCCTTAAACCGCCCATAGTGCGCGCAACAGTAATGGGTCTTGTGGTGTTATTGGGGTTTATCCTTAGGAGGCAGCAGGATATTTACAATTCGCTGGGGCTAGCCGCCCTGATAATTCTATTTATCAATCCCGCGCAGTTATTTGATGTAGGGTTTCAACTCTCCTTTATCTCTGTCATTTCCATAATGTATATAACAGAGAAAATTTCTTTTATGGTTAAAATACCCGCCAAGAAAGATAAGTATAATATACCTGATAAATTTTTAAAGGTTTTAATCAGTTCTTTCAGCGCATGGATAGGGGTTCTGCCGGCGGTAGCTTTCTATTTTAATATATTTTCACCTGTAACTGTATTTGCCAACATAGCGGTTATACCCCTTTTAGGCGCAATAGTTGCCGGCGCTATAACCTTTATCGCATCAGGTTTTTTAAGTTTACGGCTTGGTTTTATATTCAGTCAGGTTACGTGGTTTGGGCTTTTTATTCTCAAAACACTGGTTGAATTTTTTGAAAAATTTCCATTTGGTTATAGTTATGTAAAAACACCCTCCACAATATGGATAATATGTTATTATACGATATTGTTAATCGCGCTGAATTACAGGAAATTAAGGATAAAGCCCGCGAATATAGTTATAACCATTCTGGTAATTCTAAATATATTTATATACAAGAATCCGATTTTTTATAAATCGGATAAATTAAAGATAACCTTTTTAGATGTCGGAGACAGAGATTCCATATTCATACGATTTCCGGCCGGCTTAAATATGCTGGTGGATACCGGCAAGGGCAATGCGCCTGATATGGCGAGGTCTGCAGTTATCCCTTTTTTGTTCAGCGAGGGAGTAACCTGCCTCGATTACGCGCTATTAACCCATCCGCATGCCGACCATACAGGTGGTTTAAAAAGCATATTAAGCCATATAAAGGTGCGTAGAATAATAGACAATGGTTTTAACGCGAACATACCTATTGAGGTAAGGCACAGAAAAATAGCCGCCGGAAAAGGCATAGGAACAATCAGTCTTTACAGAGGGTGTGAGATGGATATAGGAGAGGTAAAGGTTTATGTTTTAAATCCCCCAAGGGTATATCTGAACACGGCATATTCCAATATAAACGACACCTCCATTCTCTTAAAAATTATATATAAGGATTTTTCTGTCCTCCTATGCGGCGATATAGAACAGGAAGTTATTAAGAATCTTTTAGGTTACGAGGATTTACTCAAGGCGGTTATTATTAAGATTCCTCATCACGGAAGCAGGAATGCGGTTTTATTGGAACAATTTATCAGAGAGGTTACTCCTGAGGTTGCCATAATAAGCGGTGGCCGGTCTTACAAAAGGCAAGCGTTACCTTATTCTCTTTCTAATGAGATACTGAAAAAAATGAAGCTCATCTCAAACGATGCAACAGGCGCAATTACAATAACAAGCAATGGGGAAAAATATTCAATAAAAAATTTTAAATGCCCTTGACAAATACGTTTTTATGTGTTATATTTATGCCGACCCATTCAGATAGATGGGTCATAGGACTGGAGTTTAGATAACTCCCTGTGCTCCTATTCTCTGAATGGGAGTATCAGGGAGTTTTAATTTAAGGGCTTTTTAAAACACTTAAAAAAATGGATAAAACTTCAAATTTTGACAAATTTTTAAACCAAGATAACAGTAACCCAAAACAAGAGAGAAGAAGGTATAATAGATTACAATGTTATCTTCCAGTTCAGTATAGAAATTTAAGTAAAAATAATACATCCATGTCAGGCGCCCTTAGTAAGGACATAAGCGCCGGAGGTATAAGATTTGTTTCCAATGAGTTCCTTCCTGTTTCCGCAAGATTAAATGTTGAGCTTTCGCTTGATTCGAATATACATACACTGCCTGCATCTGCTCGGGTGGTATGGGTCAATAAGATGCCGTATAATGAAAATTTTATGATAGGACTTGAATTTATGACTATCGAGAACGAAAACAGGCTTAGAATAATCCGATATGTAAACGAGCATTCGCAGAAAGTATCTTCTGGTTCGATATTTTAGTAAGGTATAAAGAAATAAAATTTCTAATTCTCGCACTGAAAGACAAATAGGCGAGATTTAATTTTCTAAACTTTTTAATTCACTTTTAAAAATTACGATAAAATGATAGATTTTATTACTTCAAGCAATTCATTAAATAAAATTGATTACTCTGGAGAGGAAAGAAGGAGTTATCCCAGAGCGCAGTGTGATTTAGCCCTTCAATATAGAAACCTGAATAAGAATTATTCGCAAGCCGCAGGCGCTCTTGCGAAAGACATAAGTGCCGGCGGGATGAGATTCATATCAAGTAATTTTCTGCCTGTTTTTACATTGCTTAGAATAGAACTTCTTATCGAATCAGATATTCGTTCTATATCCCTAACGGCTCGGGTTGCATGGACAGAAAAATTGCCCTACAACGAAAATTACCTAATTGGAGTAGAATTTTTGAATATAAGAAATGAGGATAGAGTAAAAATAAACTCTTTCGTAAATACTAAGATTGCAAAACGCATCTCTTCCGATAAACTTACCTCTCAGCCCGCTGTAAACGTTTAATTTAATAAACCACAGCTGGTACGCCATACCTCTCATTATCCAAGTAAATAAGTATATGAATATATTGACAAAGCCTATACCTTATGTTATTCTTTTTCACATCTTTAAATTTATGAAAAAGTATATCTTTATCTTTATAATTACTGCAATAATCAATACTGCTTTTTTGGATAGGACTCTTGCATATTGGATATGGACTCCGGAAACAGGTAAGTGGGTAAACCCTAAATATGCAGTGAAGGACTCTCCCCAGGAGCAGTTTGAGTATGCGATGGCGTATCATAATGTTAAAGACTATAGAAAGGCTTTAGCTGAGTTTGAGAAACTTGTAAAGGCATATCCCCTCTCCAGATTTGCTCCAGAGGCGCAGTTTTATGCAGGACTGTCCCACGAGAACTTAGAAAACTATTACGAGGCCTTTAGAGCCTACAGGAACCTCCTTGAGAAATACCCAAAATACGATAAGATAAAGGAAGTTGTGGGACGCGAATTCAAGATAGGAGAGATGTTCCTAAGCGGGAAAAAAAGGAAGGTTATGGGGATTGAGTTATTGCCTGCAATGGATAAGGCCATAGAGATATTTGAGGATGTGGTGAAGAATTCCCCTTACGGCGAATATGGGGACATTGCGCTTTTCAGACTCGGAGAATGCTATAGAAAGCTGGGGAGGTATCAGGAGGCGAAGGAATCATTTCAGAATATTATAAATGATTATCCAAATAGTAAATTAATACCGGATGCGAGGTTTCAGGTAGCCCTTTGTTCCCAGACTGCTTCGCTAAAGCCCTCCTATACCCAGGAGATTACTAAAGACGCAATAGAGGAGTTTAAGGAATTCATAAGAGAGCATCCCGATAGCAAATCTGCTATCGAGGCAAAAACATCAATAGATATTTTAAAGGAAAAAGAGGCGGAGAGTATGTTTAAGACCGCCCTTTTCTACGAAAAACAGGCTAAATACACCTCGGCCGAGATTTACTACAGGGATGTTATAGAGAAATATCCTGATTCAAAATGGTCTGCAAAGAGCCTTGAGCACCTTAGTATGCTCGAAAAAAAGAAGTCTAAAAAGAAAAAATGAAAAAATATAAAAAGACTCTGGATGTATGATTAGTCCCTTCCTCTATATGAATTAGGAAGGACTATCCTTGTAGGATTACACAGATTTTGAAAACCAATTACATGGATAAAAAATATTGTTTTTTCATACCCCTCTTATTTTTATTAATATCTGTTAATTTTTTAGGCTGCGGTTATTCTACAAAAGGGCTCCTGCCGAGTTATATAAAGACGATCTATGTGAAGCCTTTTGAAAATAGCACCTATGAATCAAGATTAGAGACGGACTTCACCAGAGAATTAATAAACCGATTTATAACTGACGGTAATCTAAGGGTGGCAAAGGAAGAGGTTGCAGATTTGGTCATATCTGGAAAATTAAATGACTACAGGCGCGAACCCCTGCGCCATGATGTCGAGAGAGAAGTTGAAGAGTACCGTATTGTTATACTTGCAGATGTAAAGGTTGAGGATAAAAAACGGGATATCGTAATGTGGGAAGAGAGCAATTTCGGTGGAGATACGAGTTATTTTACCTCCGGCTCTGGCGCGAAAACGGAATCCCAGGCCAGAGTATATGCCATAGAAGACCTTACCAGAAGAATAGTTAACAAAACCATAGAAGATTGGTAAAAGAATCTAATTGTGTCTATCTCTTATACGGAGAAGAGGAATTTCAGAAAGAAGAGTTTATCAAACAGTTTATAAACACTCTTTTCCCGGATAAAAAAACCCTCACTTTTAACCTCAATACCTATGATGCAGGGGATATTGATATAGAGGATGCCATAGATAGCGCAAATACACTGCCCTTCCTAAGTCAATACAGGATTGTTATAATAAATAATGTAGAGCTTTTAAAGGAAAACCAGATTAATCTGTTATTGCGATACTGTAAAAATCCAAATTTAAACACCCGCCTCATACTTTTAACGAACAAATCGAAGTTGCCGCCCGGTTTTTCTGATTTAGCAGGTCGCTCAAAAAGATTTAACTCTCTCTCAAGCGAAGAATTATTCCTCTGGATTAAAAATAGGCTTAAAGCGCACGGAAGAATGGTAGAGTCAGACGCCGTTGAATTGATAGCGGAGTCCTGCGGGAATAACCTCGCTATTATCTCAAAAGAACTCGAAAAGCTAATAACCTATACGGGAAAAAGAACCCAGATAAAAAGGCAGGATGCAGAGGATGTGCTGGGAAGGGGTATAAATAAGACTGCTTTTGAATACCTGGATTTAATATTTGAAGAAGATATAAGCGGCGCTCTTGAGGCGCTTAATTCCATAAAGGTTGAGATACAGAGACACCCTCCCAAGCTTTTAGGCCTTATATTGTGGAATTTCAAACAGATTTTAAAGATAAAGACTCTTATGAATGAGGGTAAAAAGGAATATGAGATATTTCAGATGCTGAGGCTTAACCGTAGCAGAGCGTCTGGTTTTATAAGGCATGCAAAAAAATTTAATATGCAAAAATTAAAGACGGTTTTTAAGACTCTCTTGGAGCTGGATTTAAGCCTTAAGCGAAGCCGTATTTTGCCCCATGCAGGATATGAGTTGTTAAGCGCAAGGCTATTTGCCCCGTTAGAGATTGAAAAAGGAAAAGTTATATCTTAATTCCTGAATTATGAATAAAGAAAACAAATTCCATCTTAATAAGAAACATCGCGCGCAGTCGCCAAAAGGCGACTCATCTCTAACGGGGTTTGCCAAAGAGCTTGTTCAGCCTTTTCGCCAGGCGTGATTTTTTTCTCGAGGCAGTATTCTTGTGTGTCACTTTTTTTGAAACCGCCTTATCGAACTTTTTTACCAATTCCCTAAAAGCCTTTTTAGCCTCGTCAATCTTTTTTGACTCTATTAAAGATTCCAGCTTTTTTGCCAGTGTTTTTAGCTTTGATTTAACCGATATATTGCGAAGGTGTCTTTTTTTATCTTTCCTCACACTTTTAAAAGCTGCTTTCTGAATAGGCATTAATTTCCTCCTTTGAATTTATCTTTAAACTTTGTATAATAATTAAAGTGTTGAAAATATAGCATAGCTAAAGTAGTTTGTCAACCATTTACAAAGTCAAGGTTTAGGTTGAGAAAAAAATCTCAACCTTAGCCTAAACCTTAACCTTATTTTCTCTCACAAATTTTTAGTATGGGCACAAACACTAAGATAGCCAAATCCGCAGGCGTAATCGGCCTGGGAACCATTATAAGCAGGGTTTTGGGTTTTGTCAGAGACGTGGTAATAGCAAGATACTTCGGAACCGCTGTATATGCACAGGCCTTTGTAGTAAGTTTCAGGATCCCAAATCTGCTCAGGGACCTCGTAGCAGAAGGGGCTACTAACGCGGCACTGGTTCCTGTCCTAAGCGAGTACCGCGCAAGGAATACCGAAGAAAAATTCTGGCAACTTGTAAGTTCAATATTCAAAATCGTGTCGATAATACTCATTTTCGTTACTATAGCAGGGATTTTACTGTCCCCCATTATAGTGAGAATTATTGCTCCGGGTTTTATGAGCCAACCGCAGAAGTTGGAGATTACCGTTATTCTTACAAAGATACTCTTTCCGTTTATTTTTTTTATGGGGTTGGTTGCATTTACCACAGGGGTATTAAATGCCAGAAGGAATTTTGCGATAGCCTCCTTTGGCCAGGGGATTATAAACTTATCGATGATTGCCTGCGTAATTTTCCTATTCGGGAGGCTGGAAAAACCTATATACGGCCTTGCCCTTGGCGTGCTTCTAGGAGGATTTATTCAGGCTATTCTGCAGTGCCTCCCGCTTTTAAAAGCAGGTTTAAAATTAAAATTTAATTCCTTGGATGTGCCGTATGAAGCAAAACGGATGGGAATATTGTTAATCCCGAGGGTAATAGGCTCTTGTATTTACCAGCTGAATGTATTTGTTGATACAATGCTGGCCTCTCTGGCAGGCATTGTCGGAGAAGGCGGAGTTGCCGCCTTGTATTACTCCAACAGGCTCATACAGTTTCCGCTTGCCATATTCGGAATCTCTATAGCGCAGGCAGCGCTTCCTACAATGTCTACTCAGGCTGCAACCAACAGCGTAGATGAGCTAAGACAAACGCTCTCTTTTTCCCTAAGGCAGGTATTCCTTATAATGATTCCAGCCGGTTTCGGGCTTATGGTTTTGGGAGGTCCTATAATCCAATTACTTTTTGAGCGTGGAGAGTTTAACGCATATTCAACGCATATAACAAACACCGCCTTATTCTACTATAGTTTTGGGTTATTCGCCTATGCAGGGGTAAAGATATTGACAAGTTGCTTCTATTCTATGCAGGATACGAAAACGCCTGTCAAGATAGCAGGGCTTTGCCTTATATTGAATGTGATATTGAATATAACTCTGATGTGGCCGCTTAAAATAGGAGGCCTTGCGCTTGCAACCTCTGTATCTTCCTCAATAAACTTTTTTATACTGGCGCATATACTAAGGAAGCGCCTGGGCAGGATTGACGGTAAGAGGATTTTTATAGGTTTTATGAAGGTAGTTATTGCCTCTTTTGCTATGGCATGGTCGGGTTTATCTATTTTTAATAAATTAAACCATCTGTTTTTCTACACAGGTAAGTTAGAAAAATTGATAGTTTTGCTGGCAACTATTTCTATTTCTATGCTTGTCTTTTTTGTAGCCTGCCTTATATTAAGAGTGGAAGAGACCAGAAAGATTCTAAAATGGATATCAAGGAAATCCTAAAGAAACTGCCTGACTCATCCGGAGTTTATCTTATGAAGGATAAATCCGACAGTATTATATATGTGGGTAAGGCGCAGTCTATCAAGAAGAGGGTAGCCTCTTATCTTGCCTGTCGGCAGACAGGTTTTCAAAAAAAGCCAATATTGTCTTCGAGGATAGAGGTTTTGATATCAAACACCGCTGATATTGATTATATTAAAACCTCATCCGAGGCAGAGGCGCTTCTATTGGAGAACAGCCTGATAAAAGAAAAGCAGCCGAGGTATAATGTATCCTTAAAAGACGATAAGAGCTACCCATTCGTGAAGATAGCCGTTAAGGAAGATTTTCCGAGGATATTTATAACCCGAAAGAAAAGACAGGATAAAGCCAGATATTTTGGTCCATATACGAATGTCAAACTGCTTAAAAAGGCGCTTGCATATATAAGAAGGATTTTCCCTTACAGGACGTGCAGGGTGATGCCGAAGAACGCCTGCTTATTTTACTCGCTTGGTCTTAGCCCTGCTCCCTGCATCAGCGCTATAGACAGGGTTTCTTACCGGAGAAATATTGCCGATATAATCAAGCTATTAGAGGGGAGAAAAGAAATACTCTTTAATGAACTGACCGCACGAATGGAGAGATTTTCAAAGAAACTTCAGTTTGAAGAAGCAGCAAAGGTGCGCGACCAAATGCTCTCTCTCACTGCCACTATACAAAAAAGAAAATCCGGTATGCCCGATGAATTAAAAGGATTAAGAAAAGTTTTGAAATTGAAGGTTATTCCAAACAGGATTGAGGCGTTTGATATATCCAATATCAGCGGAAAAGAGGCAGTCGGCTCTATGGTGAGTTTTGTTATGGGAGAGCCTAATAAATCCGGTTACAGAAGGTTTAGAATAAAGACCGTTAAAAAAACAGACGATTTTTCAATGCTCAGGGAGATAGTTTTAAGAAGGTACAAAAGGGTCCTTTTAGAAAATTTATCCAGAGCTGATTTAGTGCTGATTGACGGCGGAAAGGCGCATTTGAATATTGCCTTAAGTGTTCTAAAAGAACTCGGCTTAAAGATTCCTATAATAGCTATTGCAAAGGAGCCGGACAGGATTTATACTCTGAATAGAAAATTACCAGTAGATTTACCCTCTGATTCAAAAGTGTTACATTTAATCCAGAGGATAAGAAACGAGGCGCACAGGTTTGCGATAAGGTATCATAAGAAATTGAGAAGTAAAAAATTAATTAAAAAATAGCACGAATGATACCGAATAAAACGAATAAGACTCATATTGTTTATCCTGAACTCTCATTCGAGACATTCGCATAGTATATGAAACGAAAAGAAATAAGCTTCACCAAATTTGAGAAAAAAGTATTGAAAATAGTCTCAACCATACCTATAGGCCAGACCCGCTCATACAAATGGGTTGCTCAAAAGGCAGGCAAACCAAAGGCAGTCAGGGCGGTAGGCCAGGTTTTAAAGAAGAATCCCTTTCCCTTACTTATTCCCTGCCATAGGGTTATAAAAAATAATGGCTCTATTGGCGGATATTCATTAGGGAAAAATCTGAAACAGAGGTTAATTATCTTAGAAAAAATCATAACCTCTTAATACTTAATAAGTTGCGATTAAGTTTATAACTTTAAATATTTTTTTCATAGTCTTGACATTTATCCTATAATAAAGTATATTTAATAATAAGAGAATATAAAGTCTTTAATAGCTGGCTTAAAGGCTTTTTTATTCGCTACTAATTATAGTAATTTAAAAAGTATTAAATTTAAAGAGATTAATATGAACAGCTGGCAATTTTCAAAAGGCAGACATTTCCTACGATTTGTTTCTCTCTTAATAGTAGAACTTTTCTTAGTTACCAATTCCCAAATTTCTGTATCAATTGATTCTGATATTAGGAGCCTCTCAAGGGTTCCATCCCCCCTTAAAGCTAAAGCAGACTCTCGCCAGCTTGAGTCTGTTTTTAACCCAGAGGCTCCTGATTATTTAGTCCCGCCGCTACGTTCATTAAACACCCTTACTAACCGCAAGTCC
>CAZDNS010000021.1:0-26868 GCA_964506845.1 uncultured Planctomycetia bacterium
CCACGAGGGGCATAAAAGTTTTAGGGGACCACGTGCATGCACGTGGGGCTCCAGTGCTAATGACCTTTGCGGGCAGCGTATGCAAAGCGTAAGAAGTAATTACGCCAAAAACTTTCCGTAGAGTTAAATTGGTTTTCTCCCAGAAAGAAATCAATAAAAACTTCTCTTAAGCGGGTAATCTCCTTTAGTTTTGCGTAATCCCTGATCCCGTCTACCGTTAACCCAATTAATTCCAGTGTCCGTTCAAACGCCTTGAGGGAATAGGCGGCATTATTCTTTGAGCGCCAGTTAAGGGCGCGCTCTACCTCGCTTCCGATATTGGCCATCTGTTCAATAAATGATAGTTGCCTCCAGCGGCCGCTTGCAAGATTTTTATGCTCACATTTCATCGTTTAATCCTCTTTGCGACAATTTCAATTATCTTCTTGCGTATCTGTTCATCTTCAACGCCACGGTTTCTATTACCCTGCGAAGGCCGTATGTTAATAATAGAATCAAACTCAACAAATTCTTCGCCCTTCATCTCCGGATAGAGATTAATCCCCCAAAGATTATTCTGCTTTGAGCCCTCGCTTAAAAGTAACGCCTCTAAATCTGAGTGAAGTTCAGCATCAAGGGCGATAAATTCTTGCTCAACATCAACTACCGCCTTTACTAAATTCCCAAATGTATCTCTAGCCATCTTTCTAAGCTCATCTAAGGATATTGTTTCTTTGATTATCTTCATATTTATAAATTATACCTTAAACAAAAATCATCTGCAACCCATTTTGGAAATCTGCAATGTGCAACTATTCAATAATCTGTATCTGGGAGGGATTTTTTAGGATAATCTCCGGCTTGTTTTCATATTCCCTGAGCCTGCCCGTAACCCTGAGCTTTTTCCTGTAGTAATATTTTTCTGGATTATCGGGAAAATTATGAAAATCCACCCTGAATATTGCTGCCGTAAAATACCTCTTCCAGTTAGAGTGGGCGTTTAGGAAACAGGCTTTGCCTGTGTTACGAGAATTTACAACTGTAAACTCTATGGTTATCTCTTTGCCGTCCAGAGAACCATCATATAATTGAGGGCTATTCCACGAATATATTCCTGTATCTTCAATACCGCTTTGAGTAGTGCCGCTTCCTTTGATATATTTAACACTCAAAGATTCCGCATATTCCTTAAGTAATCCTTTGCCTTCTTCATTAAGGTTTTCATACTGCATAATCAGATTGCTTACTTCAGGATTGTGGATAGTCTCTGCCCAGAGCCCCCTTTCATTCTCCATCGCCTCCTGTTGATATTTCCTTAACTCCTCCATATATTTAAAAGGAAATTTTGTGTATGCAAAGCCGTATCCCTGCTTAATTATCTCGGCGTTTAAGAAAGTGCCGTCTTCAAGATAGATATAAGCAAGTGTTCTTCCGTATTTATCCTTGTGTTTTAGGTATTCATTATTTTCGTCAAATTCAAGCCTGACCTTTTTACCCTCTGCCATCCGTTTAGTAAAATTAGACGCTTCCTGGGCAAAATACATAACGGGCTTTCGCTCGTCATATATTTCAGGAGTGTCTACTCCAATAAGCCTTACCCTTTCCCCGTTTTCAAGCTCTACGGTATCGCCGTCTATTACCCGCTTGATAAGTATATCTTTGTATTCATAAGATTTGCCGAAGGGAACTGTAATTCTAAGATTTTCTTCGTGATGGACCTCCCCTTGTCCTAAGGCAAGGTTTGTTGATAGGAGTAATACTAATAATGATAACGGTAATAATCTCTTTAAAAAGTAGAAACGAAGCATTTTTTTAATTAAGTATTGTGTCCCGAAAACTTTTTATCTGCTTTTTCCTTTAGGTGGTGATTCGCAAAAGGGGGGTGTGAGGTTTGGATAAATTTCTTTAAAAAACCGTCTAAGCCTCTCCGCCAAATCTTCAGGTTCACCGCATCCGATAACTATAATACCCGCATGCGATTTACCTTTCTGGATCCATTGTTTATGTAACTTACTAAAATGCCGCCTATTGTGAGTCACTAGTACATAATGTTTATCGGCTGCATATTGTAGTTGAAATTCATCAGTAGCACGCTGGTTTTTCGCATCATACGTATGGATTGCGGTAATCCCGCAGCTTGCGGAGAGTAATTTAGTTAAACGAAGTGGGATATTCTCATTTAAATAGAGATTGGGAAGAAGCCCCATTACTAATCTATTTCTTTTTCTTCTTCGAGGTAGGAATCAATCTCATCTTGGTGGTCTTTATAATAATCAAGTGCAGCAATTATTTGTTGATCATTTAGGAAAGGATATTCTTCTTTAATTTTTTGAATGCTCCAACCAACCAAATTGTGGAGTTCTACAATATTTGCAACTGAAATTCGGGTACCACGAATTATTGGTTCACCTTGGCAAATTTTTTTATCATTTGAAATAAATAATCTTACCGAAATTGGTTCATTTGATATTAGAGCATCAAAACTACTACCGTATATGCTTCCTGTTGGTGCTATTGGATAAATAGAGTTTGTTCCAGTTTCTGTACTTTTATCTCTTTCTTTTCCAAGATAAAGTCCAAAATCAAGTTCAAGTTCAATAAATTCACTCATAATCATAATCTTAACTCCTCTTGCATCTTTCGTTATGTTATAAAACTATAGATTGGTAAGAATGCTGCTGAAATGATTGAATATTTGACTATCTGCAAATTCCCAAACTTTTTCAATATCTCTCGGCTCCATACCTGTGGAAAGATTTCTATTGTTAATGTCAACGCGCATCCTAATAAAAAATTGTAAGTTTAAATCCGGTTGTATATAACTAATATTAGTTTGAATGTTAAACAAATCTTCATCCTTGATATAATGTGCAAAAGTAAGATTAAGTTCGCCGATAGTATCGAGAGAAATAGAAAATAAGTTTTTAAATATATTTCGCTTTTGTTCATTATGAAAAGGGCCTAATACCATTTCATATATTTTACCAGTCCTTTGACAACTTAAATTATTAACAGCATTCTGAACTTCAAAAATCCACTTTGACATATTTTTGTTCATATAAGATGTATCAAAAGAAGAGGTTCCTTTAATAACAAAAGTACCGAGTATTTTAACAGGTGTAAAAAAAGAAAAACTATCGCTTGAAAGAATAAAAGAAGGTAGTGTAATAGTGCTGGCTCCTACCGGAATTTGATGGTCAACTTGTAATAAACATCCTGGTTTTTTGGTTGATGGTTCATCGAATAATTGGAAAATTTTTCTATCTAAATCTCTCAATTTATTAACCAACACTTTTTTTTCTGCGACATCAAATTCTTTTCGAATCGGTATTCGACATGCAAACTGTACAATAAACTGTTGTATTTGTCTCTCATCAGGAAACGGCAAGAAATTATTTACCATTTTATACTCCCTTTATTTATAGAACTCTTTATATATATCCATATCAAATGCAACTTATTATAATACTTCTATATAAACAGTGCAAGTAAATTTAAAACAAAAAGTCAAACCCCTTTTTTATCTCTGTTTTTATTTTACCCTTCTATGCTCAACTGGTCAATGAGAATTCTTAAGGGAAAGAGAGATTTGTTTTTAAGATAGGAATTACTAACCTAATTCAGCCGTTCTTTGAGGATGGGGATGATATTTTCTGAGAGGAGGAATTTTTTAATCTTGGCGGCTCTGGACATTTCCTTTTTCTTTGGCAGGCTGGTTTCCTCAAAGCCCTTGGCAATATCTTCCTTCTTAAGCTCAAACTCCACGTCCTCCATATCTCGGACCTCTTCAAAGGTTTTAAGGAGTTTAGATTTTATATGCGCTTCATTTAATGTTTCTTGAGGAGGATAATGCTTCTTTATCCTCTCTATCAGCTTCTCGGCAAGGTGTGTTTTTTGCTCCTCATACCTTGCCTCTGGCATCTTTTTAACCCTTTCAAGCGCATTGACTAAGCCTTCGCCTGAATCTGCCTGGCCGATTCTGCCCTTACTTATCTTTGGGATTATGCAGGCGGTATAGTCGTCTAAGGCGTTTAACTGGAAGGGTTCAAGCCTCTGCTCTACACTCTTTGCGATGTTATCCATCCTTTCTAAGACCTCCTTCTGCGTAGTTTCCATCTCTTCCTTTGCCATATGGAAGTTTTTGGCAGTCTCGGAATCTATAAATACCTTTTTCCCGGATACCTCCTCTTTTATTGCCTTACAGGTTTCGGTTATTTCAGGAGAAAGGGAGCGCGCCTTTTCTTTTGAGGAATCGCGTATCCTCTTTATCTCCTCGGCCTTGCTCAGGATAAACTCTGCCTGCTCATCCCTTAAATCCAGGTTATTCAGGAGGTTTATTATTTTAATATCCTCCATAAGATTTTCGGTTTCAGAGAAGTCCTTTCCAAGAGAAAAACCGCTCGCAGGAAAGTTAAATAGTATAGAAATTATTAGAACCTGTATTAATAGGCTAAAGTTTTTCATATTTTTTAATGAGTAGACAATTTATGGAGCATAGCGACGTAAATTGTAGCTCCGAATTTTCGGAGCGTCTACGAATTAAACCCTTGACATTTTGTTATGAATACAGCTTTTCTAAGACGGAATGTCAAGGGTCAAATTCAGACATGCAATTTATGTTTCTGCCAAAAATCTTGGCGGACCCGCCAACGCTCTGTGGCGGGCACTATCGTTCCATAAACTGTGTCTTCATTTGACCTCCCATATTATTAGACGAAGGAGTTTGAAAAAGGTTTACCCCGAAGAATAAAAATTATTATGCGTTATTACTTAATACAGGTGGCAGGAGAAGAGGTAGGAATTAGGGGTTATTCTAATGCAAGGGCAAATTTTATTGCTTTATTAATTTGCTCCATCTTATCTGACCGGAGAGAACAGATTCTTTCTGTAAGGATTGATTTTCTGATGGTAGTAATCGTATCTAAATTTACTACACATTTTTTTTGCATTCCGTCCGTTTCGCTTAATAAGACCTCAACAGGAATATTGCGAACGGTTGTGGTTATCTGCGCTATAGTGACTGCGTTTCTTACTTCATAGGCCTCATCCCGAGAAAGTAGAACTACAGGCCGTCTGCCAATGGGATTAGGTAGCTCTGCCCACCAGACCTCACCCCGTTTCATTCTAAATCCTCCTCTTTTAACGCTTCAATTGACGCCTTTTCCATAGCCTTTATTTCCTGCAATGACTCTGGCTTTCTTCTGTATCCTTCCCGATATTTCTTAGTTAATTCTTCTTGCTCAAGCCTGTTTAACCAGAACCGAATTGCTTTATCTATGATAGCGCTTCGTCCAAAACCCAATTTTTTACGGATTTTCTCAATCTTAAAAAAATCCTCCCTTGGTAAACTTATAGCAACCTTCAATGTATTTCGCATTTTCATTCACCTCTCTCTTTTCCTACCAAAGTATAACATATTTCCTACTTTTGTCAAGCCTTTTAAGGGTCAATTATAGAGATGGCAGGAGACCAAGTGGCCGTTATGCGATAGTAACTGCGGCACTATAACCTTGCATTTATCCATAACAAATGGGCATCTGGGGTGGAAATGGCAGCCAGAAGGCGGGTCTGTGGGCGAAGGGATTTCCCCTCTTGCAATAAGCCTCTTTCCCCTAACAAGAGAGGACATAAGCACCTTTGTATAGGGATGAAGCGGCTGGCTATATAAGTTTTTTGATGAGCCATACTCGACAATTTTACCTAAATACATAACCGCAATCTCATCGCTGAGCCTTTCTATAACCCTTAAATCATGGCTTATGAATAGATAGGAAATCTTAAATTCCTGCTGTAAATCCAAGAACAGGTTTATAAGCCGCGCCTGCAGGGTTAAATCCAGACTAGACAAAGGCTCATCGCAGATTATAAGCTTTGGTTTTAGGGCAAGCGCCCTTGCAATATTTACCCTCTGGTTTTCTCCACAGCTTAACTGATGAGGGTATTTATTTAAGAATTTCTCATTTAAGCCTACTGTGTTCAGCAATTCCAGTATTCTGGATTTAATATTTTTCTCGTTTATGTCTTTATGCACAATAAAGGGCTCTCTTAGTATATCCTTAATCTTCTGCCCTGGGTTAAGCGCTGAAACAGGGTCCTGAAAAATTGCCTGGGCTTCTTTTCTAAAGCATCTCTTAAGATGGGTTGTTACCAAAATCCTGTCAAGCCTTACCCTGTTAAAGAATACCTCTCCGCCTGTGGGCTCAAAAAGGGCAAGTATGAGTTTGGCAAGGGTTGACTTTCCGCAGCCGGACTCGCCTACAAGGCCTAAGGTTTTTGACTCATTAATCTTTAATGAGACGCCGTCGACTACCTTGGCAGTTTTAAGTTGCCTTCCAAAGAATCCTACATGGATGGAAAAGTATTTTTTTACGTCTTTGAGTTCTAATAGAGGGTCCATATGTTAATAAAACCAGTAATTGGTAATTAGTAATCAGTAATTAGATTTTTAGGCAGTTTACAAAATGCCCTTTTTCTGCCTCTATAAATTGTGATTCCTCGCGCATACAGATAGCGTCAGCCCGTGCACACCTCGTTAGATAAGCGCATCTGGATGAGAGTTTGATATTATTCCTCTCCTTCGTCTCTATCCCCACCTTTACCTTGTTAAATCCCAGCCTTGGAATGCTGTTTATAAGTTCTATTGTATAGGGATGTAATGGGTTTTTAAAAAAAGTGTCTATATCGCAATATTCAAGGAGTTTTCCTTTAAACATAACGGCTATGTTGTCCGCAATATCCTCCAAAATGCTTATATCGTGGGTTATCAAAAGAATAGATAACCCCTTTTTTTCTTTAAGTTCTTTCAGTAATTCGAGTATCTGGGTTTGTATAGTTACATCAAGGGCTGTTGTGGGCTCATCTGCTATTAATAGGTCAGGATTTCCTAAAATCGCCATTGCTATCATAGCCCTTTGCGCCTGGCCGCCAGAGAGCTGATGAGGATAATAGGAAAATCTCTCCTGTGGTGAGGGGATGCCAACCTCTTTTAGAATTTCAATCACAGATTCTTTTATCCTATCCTCTTTTAAGTTTGAATGCTGGCTTAATGCCTCGGTTAATTGCTCGCCTATGGTGAAAACAGGATTTAAGGCTGATTTTGGCTCCTGAAATATCATACTTATTCTTCGTCCCCTTATATCCTTTAGTTTTGCCTCATCCAATTCCAGAAGGTTTTTATTTTGAAAGATAATCTTTCCCTCGAACAGAGAAAGGTTTCCCTGATGCAAAAGCTTTAATATGGAAAGCGCTAAGGTAGTCTTTCCGCAGCCAGACTCTCCTACAAGCGCTAAAACCTCTTTTTGTTTTATGGCAAGGGATACATCATCCACAGCAGGAATAGCCTCTCCGTCTTTTTTATAACTAACCTTAAGATTCTGGATTTTTAATAGTTCATTATTCATTTTTTGGGATTTAATCTCTCTCTTAAACCCTCTCCTAACATATTATAGCCCAATACCGATACAAGTATTGTAAGGCCGGGAAATACGGTAAGCCACCACGCATAGCCAAGCGTAGCCTTTCCTTCGGTTAATATATTCCCCCAGCTCGGTGTTGGCGGCTGAACGCCTATACCCAAGAAACTCAAGCCTGACTCAAGGAGTATTGCTCCTGCTACTCCTAATGTGGCGCTTACCAACACAGGACCGAGGGCATTCGGAATCAGGTGAACAACTATTATCCTTAAATCTGAAGCGCCGATTGTTTTCTCAGCCAGTATAAATTCTCTCTCTTTTAAGGATAAGATTTCTGCGCGGATGAGCCTGGCAACGCCCATCCAGTTGGTTAAGCCGATTATAACCATTATGTTTATTATGCTCGGCTCAAGTATTGCTATTACTGCAAGTATAAGAAAGAACGTGGGAAAACAGAGCATCATATCCGTAAATCTCATTATAATAGAATCAACCATTCCGGCATAATAACCTGCTAAAGAGCCGAGCAATATTCCTATGAGCGTTGCCAAACCGACCGCAATAAGTCCTACAAAGAGGGAAATCCTTGCCCCGTAAATCAAACGGCTGAGTAAATCCCTTCCCAACTGGTCAGTTCCAAGCGGATGTGCTTTGCTCGGAGATAAAAGGGCTTCGTTTATGTTTATGGCATTTGGTTCATATGGCGATAATAATGGCGCAAATAGCGCAACCAGAACAAAGAAACTCACTACTATAAATCCGAATAAGACGAGCTTGTTTTTGAACATATTATTTTTGCAACCGCTGAAACGCTATCGCAAAAACGCTAAAATTATAAACGCTAAAACGCGAAAATTTTTCTTTGCGTCTCTGCGGTGTAACTGTATATTTTATAAGTCATTTTTGCGCTTTTGCGGTTACCCATTTGAAACCCTTATTCGTGGGTCAACATACGCATAGGATATATCTGCTATCAGATTTCCAAGAAGTGTAAGAATTGCTCCTATAGTCAAAATACCCATAATTACAGGATAATCCCTTGCCATTACCGAATCATAGAAGAGCCTGCCCATTCCGGGTATTGCAAATATGGACTCAAATATTACGCTTCCGCCGATAAGCGAGGGCACAGATAAACCAAGTATCGTAACAATGGGAAGCATTGCGTTTTTTAAGGCATGCTTATAAAGGATGATGTGTTCCGAAAGGCCCTTTGCCCTTGCAGTCCTTATATAATCCTGCGAGAGAGCCTCAAGCATACCCGTCTTCATAAAGCGCGATATTCCTGCGAGCCCTGTAAAACTTGAGACAAAAACAGGTAAAATAAGGTGCCTTGCAATATCAATAACCTTTTCAATCAGGTTAAATCTTTCAAACTCTAATGAGGCTATCCCGGATATCGGTAGCCACCCAAGACTTAAGCCAAAGAAACTCATCAGGATAAGCGCCAGCCAGAATGTCGGCATAGCAAAGCCTATAAATACAAAGACAGTAGTTACCTTATCAAAAAAACTATTATGTTTTGCCGCACCTATTACTCCTATGGGAATACCAATTACAAGGATAAAAAATATTGAGAGCAGGTTTATGAGAAGTGTAATCGGAATTCTTTCCGATATCTTATCCAGAACCCTTCTATCGTCCTGAAAGGAATTTCCAAGGTCAAATACAGCAAATCTCTTGAGCCAGTTTATATACTGTATGTGTAGAGGCTTATCTAAGCCATAGAGGGCATTTAACCTTTCCCTTACCTCTAATGAAACCTTTGGATTTAACTGGGTCTGCATATCCGTGGGTTTACCGGGCGCTATATGGATTACTATAAAGGACATGGTGACTATACCCAATAACAAGGGAAATAGTCCTAGTAATCTTTTTGATAGATAGTGAAGCATAGTTTAAATAATTAAATCAAAAATCAAAGTTTAAAAATCAAAATGATATTAAAATCTAAAATTTTTAAATCATTTTGAAGTTTGGATTGTCATTTTAATATTTGATTTTTAAATTTTGGATTTACTTTACGTATCTTTGCTTCTCCTTTGGCACATACCACTTTATAAAGTTATAACCTATACCTGCAGGAGCCACCTGAATGCCCTCAAACCTTGAGTGTATCACCGGAAGGCTATCCGGCACATATAAAAATATATATGGCTGTTCATTATAGATTATCTCCTGAATCCTGTGGTAGATCCCTTTCCTTTTTTCCTGGTCAAATGTCCTTCTCCCCTCGATTAAAAGGCTGTCCACCTCTGAATTGGAATAACCTATAAAATTAAATTCTCCCTCTTTTGTCTTTGAGGAATGCCATATGTCGTAGCAGTCCGGGTCCCTTGAAAGCGACCAGCCGAGCAAGACCGCATCAAAGCGCCTCTTATCGATAAACTCGCTTATAAATGCAGACCATTCGATAATCTTTATCTTTACCCTTATGCCTATCTGGCTAAGCCTTTTCTGGATGAGTTCTGCGCACATCCTGCGCTGTTCATTTCCCTGATTAGTTATTATAGTAAATTCAAGGGTGTTTCCCTCTTTGTCGAGCCAGCCGTCATTATTTGTATCTTGCCAGCCTGCCTCATTTAAAAGTTTTTTACTAAGGTCCGGACTAAAAGGAGTGGCTTTTACCTCTTTATTATACGCCCAGGATTCAGGCACAAATGGCCCTGTAATCTGCCGACCCTGGCCAAGCAAAACGCCGTCTATTATCTCATTCTTGTCTATCGCATAGTTTATCGCCTTCCTTACATTTATGTCCTGAAAGAGTTTGTTTTTGAGGTTAAAACCCAGATACGTAAAACCAAAACTCGGATACTTATACTTTCTGAAATTCTTCCTGAAGAAATTTGTTTCGGTCTGCCTTATAAACTGCAAGGGAGTAATGCCTGAAAAATCCACATTCTGCGCCTGCAGTTCCAGAAACAGAGTTGCCTGGTCAGGGATAATCCGATAGATATATCTATCTATATAAGGCCTTCCCTCAAAATAATCAGGATTAAAAACAAGTTCAATCTTCTCTGCAGTTTTCCAGGACTTAAAAATATATGGTCCTGTTCCAATAGGCGCTCTTGCAAATCTCGTTTTGTTTAGGTCCTCCTTTTCAAGCAGGTGTTTTGGCATTATGGACATACCCCAGCTGGCAAGCCCGGGTGAAAACGGCTCCTTATATCTTACACTGACAGTATAGTCATCAATAACCTTCAACTCCTTTACCATCAGGAAATCTCCGCTATAAGGAGTCCTGACATTCGGGTCTATTAATTTTTTAAATGTGAATTCAACGTCATTTGCGCTAAAGGGTGTGCCATCATGCCATCTTACATTCTTTCTTAAATGAAAGATTATCAGGAGGCCGTTTTCTTTTATCTCCCAGCCTTCTGCAAGGTCGCCGACTATGTTTAGGTCCTTATCATATTTTACAAGGCCGTTATAGATAAGGCTGCATATCTCACCTGATGAACTGTCAGAGGCTAAAATTGGTATAAGCGTCCTTGCATCGCCGATAGAGCCTGCTACTATTGCATCGCCATACTCAGGCTCAGCGCATAAAATACAATTTTCAACAGACAGTAATAAAAAAAATACCCCTATAAGGGGTATTTTCAGGTCCATAAATTAGTCCTTAGGTTTAGTGTTATGGTTTTTGGGAACTCTCCTTATCAGGCTGTTCTACGGGCGTTGAAACAGGTGCGGGGGCCGTTACTTGAGTTTGTTCCTGCGGTTGCGGAATTTCTTTGTTCTCTGCGGCCGGTTGTTGGGCAGCGGGTTTTTGTGAAACAGGGGGTTGTGACTTTGGCAATTCTCTCTTCATATCCATAAGTTTCGGCGCTTCTTTCTCAACAACCGATTTGCTGTACCTGCTTGCTATTATATCTAAAACCAGAGAGGTAAATATAAAGATTACGGCACAGGTAGTGGTAGCCCTTGCTAAGAAGGCAGAGGTCTTTGTTCCGAAGATAGTCTGCACTGACCCGCCACCAAAACTCTCGGCAAGCCCTTCACCCCTTCCTGCCTGAAGCAATATCACCGCGATTAAAAAGATACTTGCTATTACATGCACAATTATCAAAAAAATAAACATTTAACCCCTCTTTTTTATATTGCTGTTTAGGACTATCTTTGTAAAGGAATCCGCATTTAAACTGGCACCGCCCACAAGGGCGCCGTCCACATCCGGTTGCTGGACAATGGCAGAGATGTTTTCAGGTTTTACGCTGCCTCCGTATTGTATCCGCACCGAATTTTTTATTGTGTCTCCGAATAACTCACCAAGCAGATTTCTTATAAATTTATGTGCCTCCTGCGCCTGTGCCTCTGTTGCGACCTTGCCTGTTCCTATAGCCCATACAGGCTCATACGCTATGACAAGCTCATTCAGTTGGCTTTTATTAAGCTCCTTTAAGCCCTCCCTTATCTGCGTATCCAGCACCTCTTCGGTTTTTCCATCTTCGCGCTCCTTAAGGGTTTCGCCGATGCAGAATATAGGTTTTAAACCGCTCTCCAGAGCCCCCTTAATCTTTTTTCTTACAGTCTCGTTTGTCTCGCCGAAATACTGCCTTCTTTCAGAATGACCGATTATCACGTATTCGCAACCAACGTCCCTTAGCATTTTAGCAGAGATTTCTCCTGTAAATGCGCCCTCCTCCTCCCAAAATAAATCCTGTGCCCCTAACTTTATATTTGAGCCCTCCAGGAGTTTCCTTGCAAAGGATAGGGCGGTAAAGGGCGGGCACACCGCTATTTCAATATCTGCTATATCTTTAATGTTTTTTAAAAGAGCGCTGATGAGGGACTCGGCCTCCTCTATTGTCTTATACATCTTCCAGTTTCCTGCAATAAAGGTTTTGCGCATTATTTATCCTTTAAGACAGGCAATACCCGGAAGGGTTTTCCCCTCTAAGAATTCAAGCGAGGCTCCGCCTCCTGTTGAGACATGGCTCATCCTGCTCTCAAGGCCAAGTTTTGAAATAGCGCTCGCTGTATCTCCGCCGCCTATTATGGTAGTCGCTTTAAGCGTTACAATAAAATTGGCTATTTCCTTGGTCCCATTGCTGAATTTATCTATTTCGAAAATCCCTAAGGGCCCATTCCAGAGAATAGTTTTTGCGCTCTTTAAAATATCCTTAAAATTAGTTACAGTCCTTGGCCCTATGTCCACACCTATTAAACCGTCAGGGATGTCTTCTCCTACTATCGTATCATTTGATGAGGCGTCTATTTTATCTGTCACCACATTGTCCACAGGCAAACCGAGTTTTAGATTGGCCGCCTTAACCTTGTCTAACAGGCCTCTGGTATAATCAATCCTATCCTTTTCAAGTTTTGAATTGCCGATATTCTTCCCCTGCGCCTTAAGAAAGGTATACGCCATTCCGCCGGCGATTAAAAGCGCATCTATCTTTTTTATAAGGTTATCGATTACGAGTATCTTATCTGATACCTTTGCGCCACCCAGGATTAAGGCAAAGGGTTTTGTAGGCTCCTCCAGAACCCTTCCAAGGTATTCAATCTCCCTTTCAATTAAAAAGCCTGCGTATGCAGGCAGGAATCTGGCAATGCCCTCTGTAGAGGCGTGAGCGCGATGCGCAGTGCCAAAGGCATCGTTTATGTAGATATCTGCTAAAGAGGCAAGCGCCTTAGAAAAATTTGGGTCATTTAGCTCTTCCTCAGGATGAAACCTTAAGTTTTCTAGTAACGCCACATCGCCTGCCTCAAGCTTTTTAACGGTTTCTGTTACAGTATCACCTATACAATCATCTAATTTTATAACAGGCTTGGTCAGGAGTTCCTGTAATCTGTTTTTGACAGGGTTAAGCCTTAATTTTTCAACTACCTTTCCGTCCGGCCTTCCGAGATGGCTCATAAGTATGACCGAGGCGCCTTTTTCCAAAGCATATTTTATCGTCGGAAGTGCCGCCTTTATGCGCGTATCGTCGGTTACATTCAATTTGTCATCCAGCGGCACATTGAAATCCACCCTGATAATCAGGCGTTTGCCCTTGATATCAATATCCCTGATTGTCTTTTTATTCATCCTCTGCCTTATTCAACAGGTATAAGTATTTTTTGGCCCGCTCTTAACTTATTGGGATTTTTAATCTTTTCCTTGTTGAACTCATATATTCTTCGCCATTGGTTGCCATCTCCATATTCTTTCTGGGCTATCTTCCATAAGGTGTCATCTTTCTGTATTGTATACTCTTTTGTCTCTACCTTTATAGCGCCTTCAAGTTTCTGGACCTCCTGAACTTCACCCTTAGGAGGCTTTGATGTATACGGTATCATTACCTCTTCCACCTCGGCAACCATAAACTGGGCGTTTCTGTCTTTTTGCATTCCAACGATGTCCGTAACAGGCGCCACTGCATCGAGTTTTCCTCGGCTGACTATCTTTATCCTGTCCTCTGTAATGCCATTGTTAATCATAAATTGCTTAACCGCCTCTGCGCGGTTTCTTCCTAATTTTAGATTATAGGACTCAGGGCCGCGCACATCGCAGTTGCCTGTTATAAGTATAGAGGCATCAGGATTTCTCTTAAGACTCCTGACGGCCTCATTCAGAATAGAAATCGCATCTTCCCTCAGCGCTGCCTTATCAAAATCAAAGTACACCTTTACGTTCTTGATTATCTTCTTGATTATAAGGGCGGCTCTGGGTTCTAACTCCTTTGGCGGGGGAAGTTCCTCTGCTCTGTAGTCAAGGATGATTTTGTTTACATAACAATAACCCCTGTTTCCCCAGGGCCTTGCCTGGCCCGGAACGTCTGGCCACCACCAGTATCCGCCGCGCTCCTCGTCCTTTATGGGGCCTGGCTTTGCATCTGTAGGCCACCATTCAAAACGCTTCTGTAGTTCCTCCTGCTCTTTCTCCTTATCAGCGTTTGCCTGTGTGCCTGATAAAAATGTTGTCAGCACTAATACAGAAAAAATAAACATTAAAAATCGTCTCATACCCACCCCCTGTATTTATATACCCTTTTTATAAATATACTCTATTAAATCCACAACCCTGCAGGAATATCCCCACTCATTATCATACCAGGAAATAACCTTGACAAAATTTCCGCCAATAACCTTTGTAAGTTTGGAATCAACTGTTGAGGAGGCGCTCGTATGGTTAAAATCAACCGATACGACGTCATCAGATGTATAATCTAATATACCCTTCATTTTTCCATCAGATGACGCCTTAAGCGCCTTGTTTACTTCTTCAGCGGTTGTTTCCTTCTTGAGCGTGCAGGATAGGTCAATAACCGAAACATTTGCCACAGGAACTCTTATGGCGAAGCCGTCGAGTTTTCCCTTTAACTCAGGTATTACAAGGCCTATCGCCTTTGCCGCGCCTGTAGAGGTTGGTATCATAGAAAGCGCTGCTGCGCGGGCTCTGCGCATATCTGAATGAGGAAGGTCCTGAACACGCTGGTCATTTGTATAGGCATGTATGGTAGTCATAAGGCCTTTTTCTATCCCAAAAGTATCATGCAGCACCTTTGCCACCGGCGCAAGGCAATTTGTGGTGCAGGAGGCATTCGATATCACAACGTGATTCTTCGGGTCATATTTATCCTCATTTACACCCAGGACAATTGTCAAGTCCTCTCCCTCGGCAGGCGCAGAGATTATAACCTTTTTTGCACCGCCCTTTGTAATGTGGTTTATCGCACCCTTTACCTCTTTTCCCTTCTTGTTCACCCCATCATTCTTAACTGTAAAAAGCCCTGTGGACTCAACCACTATTTCAACGCCTAAATCCTTCCAGGGTAATTCTGATGGGTCCTTTTTTGAGAGGACCTTTATCTCTTTAGCGTTTACTATGATGGAGTTTTCGCCTGCCTTTACATCGCCGCCTGGAAAACGGCCGTGTATAGAGTCATATTTTAAAAGATGCGCCAGGGATTTTGCATCGGTGATATCGTTTACTGCCACCAGTTCTATATCCTTGCTGTTTGTCTCAAGGATAGCCCGTCCAACCATCCTTCCTATCCTGCCAAAACCGTTAATACCAACCTTTACCGCCATGTTAATTTAACCTCCTTTAATGAGCACTTGACTTATGGAACACGAAGTGTGATATAAGTCAATCTCCTTTGTTTAACCTCTTTGTTGGTGCGAATTAAACCCTTGACATTTTGTTATGGATGCAACTTTTCTAAGGTAAAATGTCAAGGGTCAAATTCAGCCAACGAACTTACGTTTCCGCCAAAAATCTTGGCGGATCCGCCAACGCTTTGTGGCGGACACTTCTTATTCCGTAAGTTCGGGCTTCATTTGACTTCTCTTAAAAATTTTGCCGCGTGTTCGGGCAATACCGGATTTATATAAAAACCGCTTCCCCATTCAAAACCTGCGGTCCTTGTAAGCTTCGGCATCATTTCTATGTGCCAGTGGTATTCTTCATGGTTATGATCCTCTGAGGGCGAGGTGTGGATTATAAAATTATACGAAGGGTCTAATAGCAATTTTTTCACTCTATTGAGAGTTTCCTTGAGTATCCTTGCAAGGTCTACAACTTCATCGCGTTTGGTTTTGCAGAAAAAGGCATTATGCTCTTTGGGTAAAATCCAGCTCTCGTAAGGGAAACAGGAGGCAAAGGGGCTGAAGGCAAGGAAGGATTTATTCTCGCAGATTACCCTTTCTCCGTTATGCAGTTCTTCCCTGATCATATCGCAGAAAACGCATCTTTCTTTGTATCCAAAGTAATTTGATGAGCCCAGAAGTTCTTCGTTTACCCTTTTTGGCACAACCGGCAAAGCGATGAGTTGTGAATGCGAATGTTCAAGGGATGCGCCGGCAGGTTCGCCGTAATTTTTAAAGATAAGAATATATTTAAACCGTATGTCCTTTAAGAGGTCTAAAGAACGCTGGCAATAGGCGTGCAGAACCTTTTCCAGTTCATGCTCTGTAAGGTCTGCCATCTGCTTATTGTGGTCGGGCGTTTCTATTATGACCTCATGCGCGCCTATACCGTTCATCATATCATAAACGCCGATACCTATACGGTCGAGCTCTCCTTCTATCTTTAAGGCAGGGAATTTATTCGGTATTACGCGCACCATCCAACCGGGTGTATTGGGACGGGTATTATTTTCCCTGTGGGCGGTTATTTCAGGGGGGGTTTTATCCTCGCTTCCCGAACAGAAAGGGCACGTACCGCCCTTCTTTTGTCTCGGCTCAAGCATAAACTCCGAGGGTAACTTTTCCCTTTCCTGCGCAATTATTATCCATCTGCCGGAAATAGGGTCGCGCCTTAATTCACCCATTTTTTTCTCGATTCGCTCAAATTAGTTAAATGGTAATTGGTGAGTTGGTGATTGATTAAATAGTTTGAATTATTTAACCTTTTAACCAATTAACCAACATCTACTTCTCTTAAAAAAGCCGCTGCGTCTTCAGGCGGAGTCGGGTTTATATAGAAACCACTTCCCCATTCAAAACCTGCAATACGAGTTAAACGCGGCATTATCTCTATATGCCAGTGATAATCCTGGTCTATAGTTTTCCAGTATCCTGCTATAGGAACCCTGAAAGGTGCGGTGTGTAATATGTAATTATAAGGAGGGTCGTTCAGCGCCTTGGAGAGCTTCTTAAGCGTTGTCTTTAGGAGCGTAGCAAGATTCGGCAATTTTTCCGGAGGGGTATTTATAAAATCTGCGGAATGCTGCTTTGGCATTACCCAGATTTCAAAAGGGAACCGGGATGCAAACGGCGTAAAGGCTACAAAACCGTCTGAGTCTACCACTATTCTTTTTTTGTTATCTAATTCCTGTTTTACGATATCGCAGAATATGCAGCGTTCCCTGTAATCGTAATATCTCTTGGCGCCGACAAGTTCTTCCTTAACGCGTTTGGGATTAACGGGCATTGCTATAAGCTGCGAACGGCAGTGCCTTATTATACTTGCGCCGGAAATAAACCCGTGATTCTTAAAAAGCAGGGTATATTTAAACCTTCTGTCCCTCTGTAAATCTGTAATTCTGTGAATGTAGGCGCTCAGCACATCGGTAATCTGATGTTCGCTTAGGTCCGCTATATTTGCTGTGTGTTTCGGGGTCTCTATAATTATTTCATGGGCGCCTATACCGTTCATCACATCGTACATTCCACTCCCGCGACGCTCGAGGTCTCCCTCTATTTTAAGGACGGGGGAGACGCTGGGAACCACCCTTACATGCCAGCCCGGGCCGTTCGGGCTCCACTTTCCCTGCCCCCTTATCGTAAAGATTTCAGGCGGAGTCTCGCTCTCATTCCCCTCGCAGAAGGGGCATTTAGGCTCCTTGTTTACCTCGCCGAAGGCTTGAAAATCATGGGGCCTTTTGGCACGTTCGGTCGAGATTATTACCCATCTACCTATAATAGGGTCTTTTCTTAATTCAGGCATTTTTATTGATTATTTGGTTTTCGCGTTAATAGATTCAAAAAATCGTTTGCATTTAGAATCCCGAGCACATTTTTATCGTCATCCTGCACCACTATTACCCCGGATTTCTTGGTAATCATTTTATCTATGGCCTCTTTCAGGGGGGCATCCTTACTCATCAGGATAAAATCCCTGCTTGCAAGTTCTCCGAGGGTTTTGGAAAATTCCTTCTCAAAGAGGCGGTAAGAAACGACAGAAGGGAATTTTTTTAACGAGACCATCCTGTCCCTTACGTATTCATACAGGCCTGTTGCCAGGATTCTCTTATAACTTATAACTATGGGGAAGTAAAATTTTTTTTCGATAAAATTAAGGTGGTTCTCCAGAGTTGAGACGCGGGTTTGGGGGTCAATGGTCAACAGATACCTTAGCGAACTATCGGGAAGATTTTCTTCCTCTGTTTCAGGTACAGAGGCTAAATAGGTAATCTCGTAGACCTCATCAAGACTTATCCCTATAGAAGGCGCAGATTCTTTTATCATATGGGCGAGTTCATCATCCTGGTCTTTAAAATAAAGTGAATATTTCTCAAGGGTATCAACTGCATCACTTAAGAAAACCCCCAGCGCCACATCTGCGTTATAAATAAGGCCGCTTACTACTATTGCAGCGTCATCCGATTGGCCGGGTCCCAGTTTATACCTTATATAGAAATACCTGAATCTGGAATTGTCGACTTCGGCCGATTTATCTTCTTCTACTATTAAACCCGAGTTCTTATAATAATCGATGCTGTCATAATGAGGCTGATGGGCGAGGACTTCTGCGTCAAGCCCCATCTCCCTCATCTTCTCGACATCAATGAGAAAACATTCGCCGTAGCCTATATTAGTATTATAGATTTCTTCTGTTTTCGCTCTTATATTATGGTCATCCCTAAGTCCGCCCAGATAGAGGCCCTTCAGGATGTCAGACGGGTTAACAGTCCTTTCCGCAAATAAAGGTATGCCTAAGAGAGGCTCTCCCTTTTTATTCAGGAGCCGGTTCTTGGCATTGCCGTTTATTGCCTCTTTCGCGTATTCCACTATCTCGTCAATAAGCCTCTGGCGGAGACTTCGCACCTTGACAGGTTCCAGGTTAAGCGCAGTTACGATATCGTCAATCGTAGTGTTAACGTAATACATCTTTCCGAAAGCGCCTGCGCCGTTATGCGCTCTGCCCTCCAGAGACTGCATCAATATAAGGTCCTCAATCTCGGCTGACGTAAATAACCTTACCTGAGACCTTAGGTTTTCAAAATCTCTGACTATTAATTCTGTTGGAGCAACCCTGTCAAGCGCCATATGCGAGAGCACTGAAAAAATCTGATTACACCGCTAAAACGCAAAAGTTCCACAAAGACGCAAAATTTCTCGTAGATAAATTCTTTGCGTTTTTGCGGCATTTAGCGATTTTTGTGGTGTTAAAGATAATCTTTAGCAATCTCTATTACAAAAACAATTGTGGAATTATATCAACCTGTATATTATTTTTCAAGTAAAAAATTTACAAATCGCGAAAGTTTGTTGAAGTCAAAGTTTGTGTCCTTACACGGGCCGTTCGGTAGGTTTAGCGTTATACCGAGAACCCTCCTCCTTGGAAAAACGCTGATTATACCGCTCACCAACTCTTTCTCGCACGCAATGGCTACTATAGAGGTGAGTTTTTTATCCTTTACGAGCTCAAGCGCCATAAGCCCGCCGTTGGCAAAATGCAGCCTTATGCCTGTTTTTCGCGACAACTCAATAAGCGACTTAATCTGGCACCTCCCACACAAAAGGCAGTTATTTATATCCTCGACTATCTTCTGGTCGCAGGGTGTAATTTTCAGGCAATGGGGGCCTAAGATTATAATCTCGTTGCTCTTTGCCTTTGCCCTGGAGAGCCTAATAAGCAGATTATTCAGATTTATGATAATTTTTTTCATTTGCCCAAAACCTCGCCTGTTCTTACAGAATGGCCTAACAAAAATTCTTTCGTAGATAACCTTTTAGAGCCCTCCATCTGGAGTTCGTAGATAGCCATGTTATCCTTGCCGGTTTTAATCAGTATATTATCCTCTCGTACCTCCATGACAGTGCCACAGGCAGAAGCAGTATTTTCACTGGCTCGCTCTATCCCTGCCTTAAAGAGTTTAAGCAGTTTTCCGTTTAGAAATGTATATGCGCCCGGCCAGTCATAGAGCGCCCTTATCTGGTTATATATATTTTGTGCCGTTTTCCCCCAGTTTATAAGGCCATCGCTTTTCTTAAGCATCGGCGCATAGGTAGCCAGTTTCTCGTCCTGCGCCACAAACTTAACGTTTCCTTCTTCGATATGGTCTATCGTATCTACTAAAAGTTTAGCACCTTCTTCGGAAAGTTTTTTTGACAGAGATAGGGCGTCATCTTCAATATCTATCTTTATCGGCTTTTGGGTTATAATATCCCCTGCGTCCATATATTGATTTAATCTAATTATACTAAGGCCCGTTTCAACCTCTCCGTTTAATAACGCCCAGTTTATCGGCGCCGCGCCCCTGTATTTTGGCAAAAGCGACGGATGCAGATTTAAGGAAAACCTCTTCGGGAGATTTATAAGCTCCAAAGAGAGAATCTTGCCGTAGGATACCACCACAAACAAATCTGCCGAGAGTTTCTTTAAGGCGCCTATGAAGGAACTGACGTTTGGATTTTCAGGCTGAAGGATGCTCAAGCCTAATTTTAAAGCGGCCTTCTTTGTTTCAGGAAAAACCTCTTTTAAGCCACGGCCCTTTTTTGAGTCAGGCCGTGTTACGAGGCTTACAATCTTATGCCGCGATTTATACAGGGCACTAAGAGCAACTGTCGAGAATTCATCTGACCCGAAGAATACTATGTTCATTTAATGGGTTTTTTGCGCTTCAAAGACCTTACGCTTTTCAAGCGCTTTAAGACATTTACCCTGTCAAAGATCAGAATACCGTTTAAATGGTCTAACTCATGCTGGATTATCCTTGAAAGGAGCTCGCCCGCCTCCATTTCGATTTTTTTTCCTTTTATATTTAAAGCCTCAAGGACAATCTTGTCGAACCTTTTAACATTAAAGGTTACCCCCTGTATGCTAAGGCATCCCTCCTCCATAACTTGCCTTCCTTTAGCGGATTTTATCGCAGGGTTAAAAAGGACAAGTGCGGGCTCGTTAGGCGAGGGCATTATAATGCAAAGCTGAAGGCTGAAACCTACCTGCGGCGCGGCAAGCCCTACTCCCCTGCAGGCTATCAGGGTTTCAATCATATCAGAAACCAGCTTTAGCATTTCCTCTGTTACTGCCGATACCTTTTTTGCCTTCTTTTTTAATATCGGGTCAGGGTATTTTTTTATATCCAGAACACTCATTATGTAACCTTTTTTAATGTATAATGTATGCGGTATTGTAACATAATCTCAACAAATTGCAACTATTATTCAATTGACATTATATATAAAAAAGACTATTATAAAAACATATGGCTAACGAGAAAGAATTAAATTTGCCTAAAGAGGTTAAAGACCTCTTTGACAAAGGAATGTTCGCTTTTGAAAGAAAAAATTACGAGTACGCCATTGAACTTTTCTCGCAGGCTATTAAACTAAAGTATGATTTTGCCGAAGCCCGGCATTACCTGAGATTTGCCCAGCAGAGGTTCTTAAAAGAAAATCCCCCGAAATTCCCCCTCTTTATATTAAATAAATTCCGGTGCCCTGTATACAAACTGCGCATTTTTATTTTTTATTCCCGGGGCGAGTTTAAACGGGCGATAGATGAATATGAAAAGTTTTTGCGCAAAGACCCCTTCAATGAAAAGGCACTGCTTAAACTGGCGCGGATTTTTCTGAAACTCGAAGACATTAACTCTGCCTTAAGGACGTTTGAAGAAGTGGTGCAATTAAACCCGGCCAATGTCGAGGCTTTGAAAAAATTAGGAGAGCTTTACATAAAAACGGATAATCTATCCAGCGCAAGAAGCTGCTTCAGTGCGGTTTTGGCAATTTCCCCACATGATCTGGATGCCGAAAAATTCTTAAGAAATCTGGATGCCCTTGGTACCCTCAAAAAAAGTTTTCCAAAGTAATCTCTCAGTGGAGCCCCTCGGCCTTTGGTTCGACTTCGCTCACCATCCCGCCTCGGCACCGAGTGCCATGCGTTCTATTGCCTCGGCACGAGGCGAGCCAAGTTGCGAGGGATAGGCCGAGGCTCCCTTCCGAGCAGAAAGAACAATATAACATTCCTCCCTCGAGCTAATCCTACAAGGATAGACCTTCCTATACCTTATAAGGAAGGGTCTAAAGCCCGTGGATTTCTGCGAGGGATTAAAAACTTTACCGTAACCTTTTATATATACCCTCTCTTACCTGGGGTCTATATCCACGCTTAATTGCCTTCTTGGCCTAAACCCTATTTTTCCGAATACGTATTTCAGGGCGTCTGTTATAAAATAATTACTGCTTGTTTTTAGGTCCAGCGACCATAAGTAATTACCCCTGATTTTTTTTATGTGATGCGGTCTTGGTCCAAGCACCTCTATCTTATCGGCAAATTTCCAACCGGACAGAACAGCCTTGATTGAGAGGGCTGTCTTCTCTGCCGTATTTTCTCTTTTTGATTTAACCAGAATATGCGCCATAGAGGAGAAGGGCGGGTAATTGAGTTCCTTCCTGAGGAGCAACTCTTTTTTATAAAACATACTGAAGTTTGTTTTCTTAATTGCCTTCAGGAGATATAAATCGCTCATAAAGGTCTGGATAACCAGCCTTGCGTCAGGCATACGCATGCCTCTGTTTAATAGTATGTGCATCAGCATGCTGAAACCCTTCTCCGTTGCCCTGAAATCAGGCAGATTTAAAAAACTATCCAGCGAGATTATGCCAACCAGCCTTGTTTGTTTTAGACTTAAGAACCTTAATACCGACTGCGTCCCTATCAGGAGTTTTACATTCCTCTCTGTTTTATCAGGGCCGATACCCTTTAGATAAATATCCCTGTCAAACCTTTCGGTTTTAATCTCCGGGAACAAGCGCGCAATCTCACTTTCGACTTTTTCCGTGCCGAATCCGGAAAATTTCATAGGGTATTTTCCGCATTCAGGGCAGATTTCCGGCAAGTGCATAGAAAAATTGCACAGGTGGCATAGGAGACGTTTTTTATCAAAATGGTAAACAAGAGGGCTGTTGCAGTCTGCGCATTTCAGCGTAAAACCACAGCCCATACAGCGGCTGTGTGTCGCAAACCCGCGCCTGTTTACAAGCAAAATTCCCTTGTTTTCATTATCTCCAACCAGGGTCTTCCTTATTGCCTCCTGCAGGGCCTTCGACAGAAACCCGCCGGATTTATAAAAGGGCTGACCCTTCATATCCACTATTATCAGTTTTGTGGAATTATTCGAGGCGGATTTGTCCTTTTGTCTTATCAGGGTATATTTTTTCTGTTTTGCCATAAAATACGTTTCAATCCGCGGCGTCAAACTTGCCAAGATTATTGTCGCAGCGCTCAATTCAGCGCGTTTTATGGCAACCCTTACGGCATCATAGCGAGGGGTTCTGTCCTGTTTATAGGCTTCGTTCTCCTCCTCATCTACTACTATTAAGCCGATTTTTTCAAATGGGCTGAAGACAGCCATACGTGTGCCGATACAGATTAATGCACGGCCCTCCCTTATTTTCCTCCAATTTAAAAACTGCTCTTTCTCGGTTAGCCCGCTGTGCATAAATACTATATGGTTTCCGAATCTCTTACTCAATAACTCAGCGTATTCCATTACGCGCCTGATTTCAGGAATAAGAAGTATGGCATTTTTTCCTTTGGATAAAGCGCTGGCGATCGCGCTTAGAAAAATCTCCTGTTTTTTTTCATTACAGGTATAGTGAAGCAGAAATACGCCATTTTTCTCCTTTTCTATATACGACCTTAGTTTCTTCGGTAAATCTGCGTTTGACTTTTGGAAGAAAGCGGTATTAGACCTCTGGTTTATGTCGGCTCTTTCATATCCAAACTTTTCGCTACGCCTTGTTAGAAAAACAGGCAGAGTTGTCTTTATTGCCTCCGCAGGGGAGCAGAAATAATATTCCGCCAGCCATCTGCTCAGGCCCAGCATATCAGCATCGATAAGAGGCGCCTCATCAAGGACGCTTAAAATCTCTTTCAGTTTTTTTATATGTGTTTTATCTAACAGCCTTACAACAAAACCTATGCGTTGCCTATTTCCAAATGGGACAAGCACCCTTTTACCTACGGTAAGTTCCTCCTTCAGCGAATCGGGAATGATATAGTGGAAAACGTCCCCGGCAGGTATATCTATTGCTACCTCTGCAAAATTATAGGTTTTCATCTTTTAGGAATTTCATAGCCTTTTTCATATCTTCCCATACGAGCGCCTTGTCTTTCGGGTTTCGTAGTAGATATGCGGGATGAAACGTGGGTATTACCTTTATACCGTTAAATTCATATAACTTCCCCCTTAAAACGCTTATCGGCTCTTCCCGCTTTAGCAGGTTCCACGCAGCGTATTTCCCAAGAGCGCATATGAGTTTCGGTTTTATGATATTTACCTGCTCTATAAGATACTCTTCGCAGGCCTTAAGTTCATCAGGTGAAGGAGGCCTGTTCTGGGGAGGCCTGCATTTAATACAGTTAGCGATATAGACCCCTTCCCTTTGAAGGCCCATTGCGTTTATTATCTTTGTAAGGAGCATACCCGCCCTTCCTACAAAAGGCTCTCCCATAAGGTCTTCTTCCTCTCCGGGCGCCTCCCCGATAAATAAAAGCCCGGTATTCGCTGCCCCTTTTCCGAATACTACGTTCTTCCTATGCTTTGACAGCTCGCATTTTTTGCAGGAATATACCCTTTTAAAAAGCGCTGTTAAGAGTTTTTCTTTATTTGCCAAAGAACCAGAGGCGCCTTTATTTTTGCTTTTTGAGACAGGTGCGCCTTCAAGCAGGTATTCCTCGCATCCAAAAGCCTTTTCAACCTCAAGATAGCCTTTTAATAAATTTGCGAAACCCTGTTTTGAATTTTCTTGTTTCATTGGCGTGAATTTAAGAGTTTAAACGCGAGATTTGCTATGTTTATGGAGGAGTCGGGGTGCGACAGGATTTTTGCATTTAACTTCATCCTTTCGAGAATCTCAGGTTTTGAAGCCATTTTTTCAATCTCCTTATTTATGTGCCGTGGATTTTTTAACCCTACTGCCGCACCATATCTAATCAGTATTTCTGCATTCTTCGCCTCTTGCCCGGGGATCGGCGATACTATAATCAGGGGTATGCCGATACTAATTGCCTCTGAGGAAGTAAGCCCGCCTGATTTTCCTATCAAAACATCGCTTATTCTCATCAGTTCGTCCATATTGTCCACAAAGCCGTATATACGGCAGGAGTCCGAATAATCTTTTGTAACCTCTTCTAATCTCTGATGTAGTTTTGCATTTGAACCGCAAACCACCATAATCTGTTTGGCAATCTTTAGGTCTATTAGCCTTTCTACTATCGCTTCTACCGGGCCTGCGCCAAAGCCTCCGCCTGCGATAAGGACAGTAAATACCCCGCTCTTTATTCCAAGTTTTGAAAATAACTGAGCACAGTTTTTTTCCTCTAAAAATTCTAACCTCACAGGTATTCCCAAGACCTCTATTTTGCTTTCCGGCATACCCCTTTTAAGGAGGTCTTCCTTTGTAATCTCGGTTGCCACCACATATTTGTCTACGTATTTTGATACCCAGAAATTATGGAGGCCGAAATCGGTTACTACAGTCAGGAGTTTTCCGCTGTATCTGCCTCTTTTTTTAAGATAGGAAATAATTTCAACCGGCAGGAAATGCGTGGCTATAACCGCATCAAAATTATTCCTTAGTATGTAGTCCTCAAAACCCTTGCAATTTACAGAGTTTATCATCCTGCGGCATCTTGATATACCTCGGAAAAGACACTTTAAATCCAGAAGATAATAGAAAAATGCCCAGACAAAGGGAAAATTGCTGACCATAAACTCGTAAGTGGCAGGATACGTTTTTTTAAAGAAGGGATTTGTAAAATTTAAGGCGTCAGCGAATTCTATCTGAATATCCTTGTGGAATTTTAAAAAGACGCCCCTCAGGGCTTCTGAAGCCTTTTTGTGGCCTGCTCCGCTTGAAGCATAGACGATTAAAATTTTTTTAAGATTCGACACCCTTACGCAAGATTATTTTTGCCGCTTCCAATAAGTCCTTAGCCTTGTAGTCAGGCTGTATTTCAAAATCCTTTAGCGCAGTAGCCGGCGTTTTTCCTGAAAAAACGAGTATGGTCTTTAGGCCGAAATTTTTGCCTGCCTTTATGTCAACCTCGCTATCTCCGACAAAAAAAGAACGGTCTTTATCGAATTTCAGGTTTTTTGTGGCTTTTTCAAAAAGCCCTGTTTTCGGCTTCTTGCACGAACAGTTATCCTCTAACCTGTGCGGGCAATACCATACTGAAAAGATTTTTCCGCCGTATTCTGAAATCTTCCTTATCATTCTCTCGGTTATTTCAGAAAGCGCCGTTTCGCTGTAAAGGCCCTTTGCGATTCCGCCCTGATTTGAAATAACTATTATTCTAAATCCATTTTTAGTTAGAAGCCTTATTGCCTTTTTGGCATTAGGCAAAAAGAAAAACTCCTCCCATCGGGTAACATAGCCATTCGGGTCTTTATTTATAACCCCGTCTCTGTCAAGAAAGACTATTTTCATTTTTTTTACTCGCTCGGCGCTCTAACATAGCTAATAGCAAATGGCTTATGGCAAATAGTAACTCTTGTTTTTAACCATTTGCTATACGCTATTTGCCATCTGTCCCTCACTCCATTCGGGACATTCTTCGCTTTGCTCAGAATGGTGCGCCTGAGAGGATTCGCCTCCTTCACTCGCAGGATTTGCTCGTTGCGTAGGCTCCCCTCGTTCGTGGTTCGACCCTGTTCACCATCCTTCTGGTTCGACTTTCGCTCACCATCCCGAGCGGAAAGCGAGGGAGAACCATCCTGAGCGAAGCCGAAGGACTATCGCTCGTGATTCTCGCTTTTCCTCGCTATTCGCTCGGCGCTCGGGGTACTCACATCTCGCACCCATCGCTAAACAC
>CAZDNS010000022.1:0-24622 GCA_964506845.1 uncultured Planctomycetia bacterium
AGTAAGAACAGAGGTTGTAAATCTCAGGACGGTAAGAAATTTAATGAAGCCTGCAGGGATTTCTGAAAGGGGAGCCTCTTTATTTTATACTGCTCTGCCAAAAGAAGAAGGCCTGCCCGAACCTAAGCAAGAAGGTAGAATACTTACTATAACCATAGATGGTTTAAGCATCCTGGAGTTTAATTTACCGGGAGAAAGAGGCCCGCCGGAGTTACTGCTTACATTTCCTGCTGATACCGAAGTAAACTTAGCCAGAGAGCAGCTCGCTGTTAATAAAGAAATCATAGAGTATATAAGGGTTTTGATTAGCGAGCTCTCAAAAGACCCAGCCAAGATTTCTCTATTAAGCGACCTTTATCCCGTCTGCCAATACTTGGATGAGCTTTTAGCGCCCGTCCATCGCGAGGCAGAAGCCACATTAACGCAGGAACTTATAGATGCTGTATCAAGGGTTATTTCTGCTAATAACATAATACCCCTGCCTAATACTGATGAGCTGTCAAGACTGGCGGTAGAACCAGTTGATTTAAATAAACTTTCCTATAGGCTTATTCAAAAAGACAAAGCACAAGAACTGTTTTTCATCCATCCTGAAATCTGGAAACAACTTCCTGAAGGACTTCAAAAACCACCCTTCGAGGAATACAAATCATGGCTTCCTATGCCATTTGGCGGTGATAAGGTAGTAATAATTCCTACAGTTTCACTTCCAGAAAATATCTCATTTGAGGCTTATCTTGAGAATAAAAAATTACGGATGGTTACGCGCTTTGGCAATATTATCTTTCTCGATGCGCAACTTGCAGCTCCTGTTGAGGCTTACTCAACTGAGCCTGGCGCAAGACTGGCTAATATAAGGCAGGAGGCGCTAAAGAAAACTGCAATAAAGAGCCTATTGCGAATACAGGGCGGCCACGGTTTCTTATTGACGCCGGAAAAGGTGAATACAATTAACAAGGTCTTGCAAAGGAGCGGGAATACCATAGCTCAGATATTTGGTTTATTTAAACGTTTTTTCATTTTCTTAATCGTCTCTCCAATTAAAGCATTATTAAGGAATATAATAAAAACAAAACCAAAAGAAATCCCGCAGGAAATTAAGCAACCTCAACTTAGCCCGATAGAGCTTCAGGATAACGAATACACAGGCGAAACTGACTTTTTAAAATTAATGGTTCGTTTTCATAGCGATATGAGAGAGCATCTTAAGGTTGGAGTAAACGAGCTTGAGTCCGGATTAAGCTTCGACGACCCGCTGCTTCTTCTATATCAAAATATACCTCTTAAAGAGGAAGATTCTGCTCGAAAGCAACTGGAGACTGTAAAGGAATACTTTGAAAATTACCAGCAATTCTTAAATAGCCTTGGTGAACAAGGAAAAGATGAAAGGGTTATTAAAATAGTAAGAAGATGGTTTGGGCTTCAGAAGGGTATCTTAGATGAGGCAGGAGAAAAACTAACCAAAGCAGAATTAGAGACATTCCTTGGATATTTAAAGGAATTTAACCATTCCCTTGATTTTCAGATAAAGATAGCATCTCTTTTTAGAGAGGCAAATAACTTACCGGTAGAAGAGCCTCTGAGGGTGTTAGAGTGGAAGCAATGCCTTTTATTCAGGAATATGCAGCCGCGCGACCCACGCCAGACGCTTAATGTATCGGCCTACGGGCAGAATATAACAGACCTGTTATTATGGATACGGGAATATATGCAGAATCAATTGGATGCCATACTTCTTGCCCAAATGACGCAAAACATTCCGGTTAATTTTAAGGAATACAGAATTCATATCCCGACAGATGGAAGAGGAATTTTATTCCATTCAGAACTTACGCTACCGCCTGATGTCTTATTCAATGCCTGGTTCATTCCTCTGGTAAGCCAAGGAAAGGAAGAGGAGGGTTATCGCGGAGAAAAGGGGCACGGAGTTTTTATGTCCTTCAGAAATGCCGGCAATATTTTTATTAAGACAGCCATACCTGAAAGCCAGGGTAAGGCGCTTTATATGAGAATTAACTTCGTTAGAAATCCGCACAGGATGAAATGGGAGTTGACCTCTATCAGATATGCAGTAAAGACTGAACCTGAATTTACAGGCCATAGCATACACTGGGTTCCGATGGAAGGAACTGATTTTGAACGTGAGATTAGACAGGAGGACCTTGCCAATGCGTTAAACAGATATACCCAGACAATCTTGTGGAACGAGATGCAGATTTGGCTTAAAAGACTTCCATTCTGGGGATTATTGGGAAAACTTCAGATATGGGTAGCTATTAACCGCTCTCAAAAAAGCGAGGTTTCCAGTAAGGTGGATGTGAACCTTCCTTCTGAACAGAGGATAGGCGAGCGCGGAGAACGAGAGGTTCATACTCCGATTGCCCTGCTTGTAGGCCGCTTGAGAAATAAGAAACAAATTAGAGAAATTACCAGCGCCTCACTTCCGTTTAAGAGTTTGAGCGAAGAGGCCCGTCAGCAGGATGGAAGAGAATTTTTTAAAGGTCTATCCCGGGAATTCTGGGAATTTTTATGGAAGAGAGGATTTACCCTTGATTTAGGAGTAGCATTTCGCTTAACAGCAGACAGGACCGAGCTTGCAAGAAAGGATGAGCCTGAGGTTATAGCGGTGATAGAGAACTCAGCCACAAGGTTAAGCATTGAAGCAATCCTGAAATATTTTATTACGAGACAGCTCTCTTTAGAACAATTCCCAGGCAAGGATGAGGCAATAATCAACGGCTTACTTGGCTTACTTACCCAGCCGAATTCCGAAAATGTGCGTAATGTCATTGAAGATGCAAAAGCAATTGCTCCGGAAGGGCTTATTAGCACTGATACAGATATTGCAATACCATCTGAACGGGTAGGCTTCTACAACAACCCCCAGCATCTTGCGATGCTTATTTGCGCTTTGCCAATCTACGAAGGAAGTTCCTTATATCAACTTATGGGTGGAGATACGGGTAAGCATATGTCAATACTTCAGGTAGCATTTAAGACAGGTTTATTTGAGACAGGGAAATTCTTGTTAAGAAATCGTAAAAAGTTAGCAGGCTTCACCAGAGAGAACAATTTCATCGAAACCTTAAAAGCCATCGGCACATTCTTATGGCAGCAGAAGGGATTTCTGTCATTTCTTGCAGTATTCTTTGGTATATTCCTGACAGAGTTTTATGTTCTTATGGCGTTTCATCAGGCGTTTTTACCGGAGATAATACAGAATTACTTAGATATGGTTCGGACAGGCTTTGGCATAATTCAGCTCTCTCTTAATAAGGAGATAACTTTATATATTAATGCGAGTTTGACAGCATTCTCTATTGCAGGCCTTTTGATAACCTACCTTCTACTTTTACGCCCTGCCAAGAGATTATCCGGGCTTAAAAAATTTAACATTCAAAGGATGTGGTTTATCTCGGCTATATCGGTCTTAATTATATCTATAGCAATTATAGCGCATCTGAATACAAATATGCCCGGATATACCCTGCCGTGGGAAAGAATTCTGTTAGATGATATATTGATAAAATGGTGGCAGGAGACACTTAGCCCGTGGTCGATAATGTTTAAGGACCAACTTGTTCAATCGGTCAAAGACTTTGCGTTTGATATACTTAAACTCTTCGAGGAGGTTAGAGTTGGCGAGGATAAAGGTGAGCCGGATTTAAATTTACAAAGAATGGCGAGAAAAAATTCGATAAACATTTTTTCATATCTCATTATGTTTTCGCTTGCCTTTGGCATTGTTCGCAGAATTAGACGGCTCGCTGAAGGCAGGTTTTATCCGAAAGAGACTGTGTGGCTTGAGGATGGCTCAGACTCAAAAACCGCTCCCGACTCATATACATCATATGCAAGATGGGTAACAAATATACTGCATTTATTGAGCTATCGAAAAATTAAACTCGGATTCTTCGGCAGCAGAAGGCATATGGATGTGCGAATAGAAGAAGGAAAGATTGGCATAAATCTCCATCCAATCAGAGGATGGATTAGGAATTTTTATAATATGCTTAAAGGAAATCTTTCTGGCGGTTCAATAGAGGCTATATATAAAGATAGTTACCGCATAGCACAAGAGGTAGTTTTAAATAGCAGGGCTAATGAGCAAGAGCAGGATATTTCCCAGGCGGCGGTAGAGTATATAGCGCTTAATAGTGAGAAAATAGTTAATATAGAAGAATCTATTAAGCTTCAAGCCGAGCAGGGAGATAAGATAGCAGAATCTCTAAGCGTGCGCGCTTGGCTATTCAGGCATTTATATAGTTTTACAGATAAGCTCGAGGCTGAATCCAGTATAGTCGAATCTCTAAGCATCCTGATGCGCCGCCTTTTAAGCATTGAAGGTATTAATAGGATAAATCCAAACCCTAACCGCGCTTATGTGCGTTCGCCCTTATTACGCAGGCCAGATAAAGAGCAGTGGATAAATCATTTAGTGTCAATTTATCCGTATATATGGGTAGATGGAGAAAGACATCCGCTTCGCGAATACATAGAATCCCAGAATTTAACGCTCGAGGAATTGGAGGCTGTAGCCTTTGCATTGAGAAAGGCAAGTCTTAATAAAACGATTGATTCCTGCCGTGTATCAGTAGCCAAACCGCAGTCCATCGAGGAAAAGGTCTTAAATTTCATAGACTTAATTTATTTAATCGGCGAATGGGTATTCTATATATTTAGTTATATTATAAATTTTACATTTAGCCCATGGATTAGCAGGCTTGCTTATTATCTGGTATATCAAAAACGCGACCTGCTTGGTGACAGGTTCTCAGCAATATTTATCGGAGCATTAACAGAATATCGGGCATTAAATACTATACCGCAGTTAGACAATTTTATCAGCCAGCTTAATCTAAACGAGGCCGAGTCGCGCCAGCTTCGCAGGGCTTTTAAAAAGGATAGACTTAATAAATTGCAAGTTATCCGCAAGGAATTCTATAAGGTTATGGATGGCTTAGTCAGACAATATCCGGATAAGCGGGAGGTTATTATTCAGTTCATTGGAGAGGTAGAAGGTATTGGTCAGATTCAAAAAGGGATTATTGGCAGGACACGTTTAGCTCTTAATGTTGGGACAAAAGGAGTAATAACCAGACTATTTAATTTACCGCAATCGGTTATTTCAGGACTAATAGAGCTGATTTGGCGGAGAGGAAGACTGTTGTTATTTGGCGCAATTGGCATTGCTATAACTGGCGCTATTGCAATTGGCAGCCCGGTTATAGTTTTGATAGCAAAGATGTTGTTAGCAGTAATAGCTGCACGTCTTGTAATTTTACTTACAATTGAACCCATTTTATTATGGCGTAAAAAAGATATTCAAAATAAAAGCGCTGTGTTTGTTCAAAAACTTCTAATGTCAGGCTTACCCTTACTTATACTTGCCATCTTGCCTTATCTTGTGGCTACAGGACAGCCTGTTCTTGAATATGGAAAGGCATTTCTTTTACCGGAACTTTTCTTTATACAAGCCATTCCTGTATTCGGCCCATTTATTGATTATGCCCTTAGGTCTGTAATAATTGATTTTGTTGGAGTAGCTATGTTAAGCACATTCATTATGATTTTTATTTCGAACTTTTTATCGTTTGTTGAACTTAATAGGCGAAGGATTCTCAGCCAGCAACTCGGCAGGTTTATAAACTACCGTATGTTAGGCCCCAGTGAAATCAAAGCCGCAATTAACCATATTAATTATGATATTTTGGCAGGCCTAAATCTAAAAACCGTCCCTGCTCGTATAATTAGACTTAAAGAAGTAATCCAGTCAGGAGGTTTTACATTTAATGAGGAGGAAAGAGCCCATTTAGTCTTTGGGCTTAATCAGGCTCTTGAAAACTATCTGAGACTGCCTGTTTCTGATTTTGACCCGATAGGTATTTATCTTAAAGCTAAAGAAGATTATAAACCACAAGAAGTTACCGTTAGAATTAGACAGCATATATATATCCTGCTTGAGGCAATAGACGCTACATTCGGAAGCTGGTTGTTTGTCTGGGCGACTGTTAAATCTACACTTAGCCTTTGGTTTGCAGGGTTATCTTTAAGATTCGGATTTGGGCTGTTACCCTGGGCCATTGACCGTGGAATTGAAAGGGCAATACTTGAGGAAAAAGGCGAATTTCAAGGAGTTAGCTTCTTTGAAAAACTCAGCACGGCTATAAATTACCCCGGAGATTTACCCGGAAGGTTTATTTCTTTAATTGACCAGACATTAGGGCTGAATCTAAGCTCATCGTTGTTTCATCTTATGGGTGGAGAAGGAGATCCCCAGGAGATAATTTCTGAGATTATGCAAAGAAAGGTCTTGGAGGATATTCCACTCTGGCAGATTCCCCAGTATGGCAATATGTATTCTGCATTGATGGAATATGCCCAGATGAAGATTAAAGGGGTGCAGCCGGTTTTAGATATCAAATCAGTTCACATGCCGCAAGCAGAAAGGCTTGACCGTAGCCAGTGGGCACAAGAGAATGCAACACGTTTTGATGTAAGCGTATCTTCTGATGGATGGGTTACTATTGACTATGCTCTAAAGGGCCCTTGGACAGGCACAATAATTCGTTTTGATGATTATCTAATTGGCACAGGGAAAGAAGGTATGGTCAGGGTAGAGCTTGAAACCCCTGGTGCTACAATCGAGGTAAAGCCAAATGACGAAAATACCCAGCTTGCCTCAACCGGCACAACCGATTTAAAGATTAATATGACAAATTATCCTGACGGCATATGGGGTCTTACTGTCGGCTTGGTAAATGGAGATGTTGCTCCTCAGGGCCGGGTTAGATTTCGCATTACCCTTTTAAATCTTGCAACAGAAGCTCAGGTTTTAGAAGGCTATCTAAAAGAGCATGGAGTTATTTTTGCTTCTTCGGATAATATTGAGACGGCATTAGAGAATATCCTAAGGCTTAATGCGGAAGAAGAAAATCCCTATTTTGGAGAACCCGGCTCAGGAAGGCTGTTATATGCGGATAAACTAAGAGCGGCTTATCTTTTAAATGTACTTGATCCCGCTAAGATTATTGAAGTTGGCCCAACGGATTTAACTATAACAGCAGTCCGCAGCGGCTATATAGTATTAAATAATGAGAACAAATTTACAGTTTATGCTGAATGGGCATTCGTGAATTTTAAAGACCAGCCGCCGCTATTAATTAATCTACGCGACCCTGTCCAGGTGCAGGTTCTTATTCATCCCGAAGATAGTTTTCTCTATTATCTTATAAGCCATCAGGTGCCGATTGCCTTTAGCTCCCGGATTAATATCCTTGATTTTCCAATTGGGGCTCTAGAGCAATTAGCAAGCTATGAGATGGTTCGTAGATATCTCTATGAAGCGAGAAAAAAAGAAGCGCCCATCGTGTTTTACCTTTTTGATGATTTTACCACAGGTGCTGCAGATGCCTGGGCAGGGGCGTCTGCAATACGTTTTAATCCAGGATCTGTAATGTATGCTATAGCCCATGAGGAGGGCCACTTAGAGGATGGCAGGGAAGGAGATGTGCGCGGTGAGATTTATATAACAGATGAGAATGGCAGTTTAGTAGATATTATGGATGTCAAGGTTTCTAACTGGGTGCTTGGGAAAGAGGAGTCTTTAAGAGATATTATGGAGCGCTGGGCAATGGGCTATGGCGATTTTAGTAATTATCTACAAAATCCTCATGAAAAAGGTATGGGTAAAATTGGAGAGATAGATTATAGGGAAATCGCAGCCGAGTCAAGAGGAAAATCTGAGTTTTATGCCAATCTCCATGCGCTTTTGACATTGTCAGATGATGTAGTTGATAGGCTGTCTGACCCAACTGAACCGGCAAGTGAGTTTCTAACAAAGGCTGCCGTATATTTCCGCCAGAAGGACAACGGTCTTATCATTGAGACAGGTGATAGATTCTTCGGACTTGAGTATTCTCCTGAGATTGCCGAGCTCTTCCCGGATGAAGAAATCGGAAAGCACTACGTCTTAGCCAACTTAATCACTGAATATGCTTCGGCTGGGAATGAACAGCTTCTCGCAAGTTCAGTTTCTACATATCTTACAGGCCTTACGGGGACAGAGCTGATTGACGAGATAAGTCGCGAGACTCATTTAAGCCAGACAGATGTAGCTCTACTCGTTGCGCGATATATAGCCATGCTAGCTCCGAATGGCTTCAGCGATATAATAATTACTGATGCGGGCTTAGAAATAATCAAGGATAGTGCAAGAACCTTGGCTACTTTGGGCAGAGAGGAGTTCTCAAAAGGAGGCACGGTAGACCTGCCGCTTTTATTCTGGAATATAGCGTTACGCGATAAAACAGCATCTCTTACTATGGGCAATGTAGAAGGGATATTTGAAGATACAAAACAGGTGTTTGCACTCGCAGAGGAAGTTCGCGAATTCTTACAGGATAAAAAACCTGAGGATAATTTTTCATTGATAGACAGTGTTGAGGTTAAGTCGTTATCAATGGCGGTTATTGATAAACCAGCGATACTTTCAGTATTCCCGGATAAGATTAAATATATGGTCGCAATGGGATTAGTAATATATGCCTCAGAAGAGGAACTCTCCCTCTGGTTTAGCGAAGAGGGTAATTTTGATATATTACTGACAGCACTTCCACCCCCAACAAGCAATTCTGATGCAGAGGCTTTACAAAGGAAGATAGAACATGCAATCCTTAATTTACCTCCTGAAAGGGCAGCTTCATTTATATCAAACAGCGAGGTGTTTTTTAAAACAAGCAGCGTGATTCCTTTTCTATTTGACGGACTTCCATCAATACTTGCTGATGTAAATGCATCTGATTTATCCGAGTCTATAAGAAAGGATAAGGATTTTATCTTGGATTACATAATTATCCAGGGGTTAATCTCTGAATTTAGAGATAACAATAACTCGCTGGCAGGGATAAAGGTTCCTGTGGTCAATCTAACGATTTTGGATGGTCTTCAAAGATATTTAAATAAAGATAAGATTCTTGATGTGCTAACAGTTTACTTAAATAGCGCAGATGACGCTGAAATTGAGCGGTGGATTACTGAGGAGCCTATGAACTTAGAGTTTTTCAATAACAATATGCAAGAACGCCTTCAGACGTTCTTATTTGAGCATAGAGATGACACAAAACTTATGGAATTAATAGCGGGTTACCATAAGGATTATATAGCAAAGTATGGTTTTCAACCACTCTTTTATAGCAAAACATTACCACCAGATGTAGAAGCCTTGAAAAATCCTGACTTCTGGCCTACTTGGCTTGCGGTGTTGGAGGTGGCGCGTCCTGCTTTAAATAAGGTTGCAAAGGGCAATATTGAGAAAGCAAAGTCAGATTTTACCGATGATATTAAAGACCTCAACGTAGATGAGCAACTTGCTGTTATTAGTTTTATAGTAGATACTGATTCCGCTAATGGTAAGGCACTCTTTGCAGCATTGGATGATAAAGCAATACTTAATCTGTGGGATTTGGATGAGGAAGTTTCCGGGGAAACACCGCTTGCAAGATTACGAGTGAATATTCAGTTATTGGTTGAGCCTGAACGCTTATTCAATATTTTGGGAGTAGATAAAGACGCAAGACAAGATGATTTGGTTAACATATTCCGCGCTATGAAGGTGGATACTTTTGAGGAAACCCTCCCAGATGCTTACAAAGAGACAGCAAGGCTCTACAAACAGCTTGCATATGAACGGTTTTATGAGTGGCTGGAGGCTCATCCGGATGCGAATATATTTGAGGTGATTTCTCTGTCAAGACTGAGTTTCTCCCATATCTTGGTTGATAAACCGGATTTGGCAAGGACAATTGCAAGAATGGTTGAAAATGATATTCCTTCTGCAGGAGATTTACTCTTAAATCCCAAGGGCTATCAGGAAAACTCAAGCCTTATCTTGCTGGGTTATATAGAATTAGACCCAGATGTCGCCGTAAATGTAGTTGCTCATTTAATCAAAACAGGAAAAGAAGACGATGTCTTAGCAATTATAAGAAGGACTATGGCATATGAAGTTATGCAGGGACAACTTGATTTAAATAATGTAGTAGAATTTGAGGAATTTATTAGGATTTTGGGTCCATTATCTAAACTTAAACAGCCTGGTAGAAATGATATCCCGGTAATAAAAGAAGAAGACTACCAGCTATATGTTGGAAGGCTAAAAGAAGCATGGGCATACATTGAGGCGCAGGAAATGGTTGTAAGGGTATATGAAAATGGAAACTCACTTGAGGGCATAAACGTTATGCCTGTAGATATGACAATAGTTGATTCAATCGGCAGTCTTTTGCCTAAATATTCGCAGGCAGCGGCAAGCCTTAAGGAGAAATATAGCCAGATAGTTCAGCAGGCGCTAAATGGAGTTGATGATGATGCGCAAATTATGGCGTGGTTTTATGACGATGATAATCTTTATAACCTGCCTGCCTTTTATACAGAACAAGGAAAAGCAGTTGATAACCAGGCTATATATAACTTTATTAGTAAAAATGACTATGACTGGCAGCTTATGGTTGCATTTGGCCAGGGGGTAAAAAAGGGAAGACAGCCTTTTTTTTCTGGCGGAGAGTATGAACAACTAACTTCCATAGCTTATAAGCATAAAGAGTTCCTTGGTGAGATGCTTACGATAACGACTCCTCAGAATACTCTTAGAAGACTCGAGGAATACTGGCGCGCTATGCCAGAGTCTGAGCGAAAAGAAATGGGTTATATCCTTGCCTTCTTAGATTTTAAAGACCATAACAAACTTACCTCTATCTGGGGCCTGGCATCCGATGAGTTTATCAGCGATATATTTAAGAACTCAGATGTTCTAAGGTCGTATTATAAGCGTAATTTGATAATTCCACTCGAAGAACTATTCCCTGCATTGGGTATTACAGAAAATAACGACCCTGTTAAAATCGGAGAAGCAATAGGTATGCTTAGAGTTGATATCCCGACGTTGCCTCAGGGTTATAAATATCGTCCAGATGTTGAGGTATTCATATTAGATATAGCAAGAGAAAATCCTGATAAAGCGCTTACTATTCTTTATCACTCAAAGAAGGCCCCGTATTTTCTTATGCAAGATAGGGATTTAGCAAGGGATGTATTTGGAAGGGATTTTGATAAGACAGCAGATATAATGCTGAACAATAAGGGTTATATGGGCAGTTTTAACTCAAATTTACACAGTTTATTTGATGCAGATAAAGGAATTGCTCAAAGGGTGCTTACAATTGTCAACCAAAGGGTTCTTGCATACAGCGTAATGACTGATTATGAAATTCAGAATGAATTGGAATACGGGATTTTTGGCGACTTATTAATAATATATAGAGTTCCCGATGACCCACAATTTGCTGTTAAGAAACGCGAATATATAAGTTGGCTAGTCAGCGTTCTTGGCGAGGAGCGAGTAACTGATATACTTACTCTTTATGTATATTCGAAAAGAAATCAAGCAGATGCGAATCAGTTAACAGAGGTGCTTAATGAGCTTAAATTTACAAGGGAAAAACTTCAGGTAGATACTTTAGCGGGACAGCAAGAACGGGAGTTAATAACCCGAATAATAGATAGTTCAATATCAGATTCTAAGCTTACAAGCGAAGCGATTGATAGATTAAAAATATATCTTAAAGACGATTATTATAGTAGTCATAGCGATGAAGTAACATCAGCCTTTATCGACTATATGAATAGGTTAGACCCGTTAGGACGAGCCATTGTTATGACTTTCTCAGGGCAATATGGTATAGGCGGCAATTTCAACGATATTATTGCCAATTTGAGCGACGATTTTATTTATCAACTCTGGGCTTTAGACGAGGTTGAAACTGCGTATATATCTGAAGTGCGGGAGAGTATCCAGCTTGGCATTGAACAGGAGAGATTGCTTGATATTCTGGGTATTGATAAAGATGCCGATAGGGATGATTTAATTAGAGCGCTGCGCACTTTAGATACCGAACCCTGGCAGGCTACGTATAGGTTTGAATTTGCGCAGGTTTTAAGCCAATATCCAAAGATATATAAAGACCCCGTATATGAGCGTGTATATGAATGGTTAGAGGCTCATCCAGAAGAGGATGGTTTAGGGGTGGTTGCTAAGGGAGGCTTGGATATTTTTAAGGTGCTCAGCGAGCGTCCTGACTTAGCCAAAACCATAATCAATAAGAATATCCCACTTGCCTCCGATATTCTTCTTCAGCCAGAGAAATATATGCCTTCTCATCCCGGAGCCAGTCCGGAACCTATCTTAATTAAATATGTACAACTTGAGCCAAAGTTAGCCCTGTCAGTAGTTAAACATCTGATTGAAACAGGCAAAGAGGAAGCTGTTGAAACAGCTATCGTAACAATAATTAACAACTCAGTATATCAAGGAGAGTCCCGTTTTGATTTTAATTTAGTTAAGGGGCTATCTGAAATACTTCGCCTACCCCAGCTTAAAGATTTATCGTTTAAACAGGAATGTTTAAACGAAGGATGGGGGTTTACCAAGGCATATATAATACTTGCTGATATCCATAATAACGGCGATTCAGCTTCTGGGCTTAGTTTAAATCCGGTGGATGTATCAAAGGTTAGGTTAATAGCCAGAAATGACCCGATATTTGAAAAATCAGCAGCAGTTATTGAAAGCCAGTTTGAAGAAGCAGTTAACAGAGTGCTTTCAGGAAACGAAACTCCCCAGGATTTGGTATGGTTTTATTACCCGGAGAACTTAGATTCTTTAAGTGACGTTATTACAAAATTTTCACTTAACTCTGATGAGGTGGCTGAGTTTCTCTATAGGCACAGGCAAGATCCGCAGTTAATAGCTGCGATAGATGAGTATAATAGTAGACATTTCGAAGATCACTTCGTAGGTTATTATCCAACTATTGGTTATAGGCTTGAAGAAGAAGTTACACGTGCCATAATACTTTCTCCCTCAAGAAGAACAGGTGATGATAAACCAGATTTTAGCGAATGGGATAGAGATTTCTGGGTATCTTATTTAGAGACAAGGCACTTCTTTATGGAGCTCTGGCAGAAACTTAAAACGCAGTCTCCGGAGCAGATTAAACTATCCGATTTTACACCGTTTGATATGAGCGCTTTGAGCAAGTCAACCTTTATTACTGAAGTTGACTCGACCTATTCTACAGATAGAGCATTTTATAATATGCTTACTACAGCCTCAAATGAAGAACTGCTCAAGTGGTTTGAGGCAAGCCCGACAAACATTGATACTATTTCCTTATTAAAGACTAAGGACAAAGACTTTCCCGATACTAATAGAGTCTCAGCAGCATTTGAAAATCTTTTAACCAATCCAGCCACCAGAGCCCACGCGCAGGGGGTTATTTCAAAATATAACATAATAGAGTCAAGAGGATTTACCATTGAGCAGTTTGGTCCAGATGAAAGCCCGGCTATCTTTTTATGGGGCATCTGGTATGCAGGCGTAAGAGGCACACCAAATACTTTTACAGATGAGCAGCACGAGGCGTGGGAAAATGCTATATTTGAGATGTTGCAAGGTAATTCTGAAGAGCTTGCCGAAGTTCTGCCAGAGGCACAAGAGGATTGGGTTATTACCAATGCTGAACTATCTCCTTACAGGTGGTCATATGGTCCAGATACATATACAACTAATCCTGTGGGAGGCATAGTAACCTTTACAAATGGCAGAAGATTTCGCTTTACTTATGATAAAGTCTATTATGCCCTCATTCCAGAAGGCCCTGTTAAGTTTGACTACTTTAGGCTATACGAAGAATTACCTTCCCTTAAATTAAAACCTGGCTCAACTTCTGATATGTTGCTTATTCAGGCTGCTCAGATTGACCAATCTAAACCCTTCAGCCTGTGGGAGACCTTGGGCGCATTTAGTGCTGAAACAGCGCTTAGCCTGTTAGTTGCATTTATCCCTGCCATATTAAGGTTTATCGGCATTGATATATCAGGTGGCGCAATAGATATAGTGTTCTATGGATTTGGAGCAGGTATTTTCATCTTCTGGGCTTTTGCAAACCTTATTGCTCTGGTATCGGGCATATTAATGCTCATAACAAAGCCGGAGGTAATAGTTGTAGATGAAGAAGGCAATTATGCTAAAGATAACTATGCCTCAGAAATGTTTGAGGCTTGGAAAGCACGATTGCAAGGGAAGTTTTTACAGCTAAAAGTAAATAAAGTTGACAAACTAAGCACAGGCAGATTCGCTGAAACTCAAGGTCAGAATGTTTCAATACTCAAATGGCTATTAGCCAAATCCGACAACTGGCTATTTAACTTACTTCGTAACCTCCTTCTTCCTATTGTATTGGCAAGGGAAGAGGCGCGACTGCATGACGTGTCCACCTTCCTGATATTCTCCAGGCTCACGTTACCATCGCTTACATCTACATACCAAAAAGCAATTAATATACTTACCTCACAATCTAAACCGGCTGGTTCTGGAAAACTATGGGCGGCTACTTTGGCGCTATTTAGTTTATTATTCTCTATCATAACAATCACCAATATCATCCCGTCTTTTATCAACTTTTATCAAGCCCATCTGTATTTTGAAATAGTCTATTCAATTATGACTCTTGTCTTATCGATAATTCCAATGGTTGTAACTATTTTTTTCATTTTATCGCACGGGCTTATACTTTTTGATTTCGCTTCAAACACCTATCGCATAGAAAGCAAATATTTTTCCTATAAGATACCAGAAGGAAATTTTGAAGATAAGCGGCTCACACAAACCGTACATATACCTATTTATAATGAGTCGTGGCAAGTAGTAAGACATGCATTAGAGAGTGCTTTAGAAGCTGTCAATAGATACAACAGGCTAACAGGTAAACAGATGGCAAATCTTCTTGTAAGCGACGATGGGCTTATGGCATTTTCCAATAACCAGCCAGAGCTTTTTGAGGCACGGATAAAAGAAAAACTAAATAGAAACCTCCCGTTAACTGAAGAAGAAGAGGAATTTTACAATAGAATTACATTTTATAAGGCACATTTAGGAGACGGTTTATCGGTTGTTGCCCGGCCAAAGCACCGCTCAAGCTTCTTGTGGGGTATTTTTGAACGGTTCGGATTATTTAAAAAGGGCAGCAATCTTAACCACGCACTCTTACTCGATGAGAAAATAGAAAGATATATTAATCAAGGGTTTGATTATGAATCTGCTCTTGAAAAAGTTCGAACAGTAACTATCTCTGGCAGGCCAATTTTTAAACAGACCTATATTTTAGGGAGAGTTAAAACAGGAGAAATTCTCGCATATTTAGATAAAGACTCAATTATCCCGCCAAACGGTTTGGAATATACATTCAAGGAATTTATTTTAGATTCAAACCTTGCCTACACCCAAAACTCAATTTATGTAACCAATTATGAGAAAAATTGGCTTACTAAACTTTTAGCACATCAATATGCAGTTTATATAAAATACCTTTTTCCAATAGAAGCTCACTACGGATTCATGCGAATGTTTGGACATAACGCCTTTGTGCGAAAGTCGGCCCTTAGACAGGTTGGTTACTGGGATGAGGCTAAGATAGGAGAGGATTCAGCATTTTCTATTATGGTTTCCTCAACAAAAAACCAGAGGACAGGCGAGATGTATTACGGCAAGTATATACAGTATAAGCAGATTCCATTTAAGGGATGGATGAGACTAAATCCAGAAGAAATAGAGCAGGAGTTTGCCCAAAGAGGATTTAGCGAAGATGATTTAGAGTTATTTAAGAGACGCCTTGAAGAAAAGGGACTTGATGTATTTTGCTCTTTCTATAATGTCAAAGGAAATGACCTACCTTCATATGGATTACAGACGGGCAGCTTAACAAGAAAAATGCTACTTTGTTTATTCCTCCATTTTGAATCTTTGCAGGCATTTGGCGAGGCGATGCCAGAGGGTATTAATGCAGAATTAATAAGAAAAATTAAATATGCATACGGAGATACGCAAATCCTTTTTAATCCAATTGTTAAATGGATGAAAGAAGGAGTTTTTGGTCCATCTGCCCGTAAATTCCTTGGACATAAGCAGGTCAAATGGTTTAAAAAAATTCATTTCTTCTTATCAATGTTTGTAACTGCTATGTTCGTAGCGCCATTTTTAATTTTAGTTTTAAACCTCATTTTTTATAACCTTCTATCCGCGCAATTCTTTTTGAATATTAATGTTATAAAAGGCTTCAATTTATTCACCCTAATCATGCTAATAATTATGCTGTATAGTTCTTTAGCTACAACAATAAGAGATGAATATAGAGAGACTAAAGCGGTAACTTTCATAGGTGCTTTTGTAAAGACGCTCGTTATTAATTTTGCACGTATTATACTATATTTAGGCGTTAGTCTCTATATAGCAGTTTCATCAGCCAGATATCTTGTGGGCATGAAGACAATTTTTGATGCAACGCCTATATATCGCGATATTACTCCGACCATCACATTAATCCTCCCTCGAATTATTAAAGATAAAAAAAATTACTTTATAACCGCAGGCGTTATGCTCATAGGTTCTTTGTTAGGTATAGCCTTAAGCTCGAGTGGATTTTCTACAGTAGGTATTCTCTTGATTATTCCAGGTATTCTAGTGGGGATCTCTGCTATCGTTAGTCCATTTATTTTTGAGCCCGTGTTTATCGTTACTGCTTGGGATATAGTATTATCAAATTTGAAAATGGCTATATCCGGCTTCCTTGCTACAATAAGGCGGGCTTATATTAAACGCCTAAATATCCCTTCGTTTAGATTATTACCGTTAACAGCCAAAGAAGACCTTTTGCACTTTGAGGCATTAAAACTCTCTGGCGAGCGTAAACCTGTGAATGTTAGGAAAGAGATTAAATCAAGAGCTCAAGACAGAAAACCTATTCCCAATATGGATATTAAGATACCGCAAGGTGAGGATGTTTTTGAGATGACGCCTGTTGAACTAAAGGAACTCTCTGAAGCATTAGGTATAACAGAAGGCGAAGTAGGTGCCCTGATAAATAAGGCCTATTCCGCATTGGCTGAGTGGAATATTGATACAGAATCCCTCAGGAAAGATAAGAAACTTATTGCCCTCCTTGAAGAAAATGCCTCCCGATACCTTTTTGAAGATTGCCATAAAAACAACTTTATCGGAATTAACCGCACATTCCTTGAAATAGCCAGAAATAACCCAAAAATAGGACGTATCCTATTTATTGTAGGGCTTGCCCATGAGCTCCGCCATGAAGCAGGTATTAAGGATGAAAATCTCGCCCTCGATGCAGAGCTTATATATTCCCTCTTGCATCAAGAAGGTATAGGTATCAGAGAGTTAACTGGCGTATTAGAGCCTTACCTGCAGACAGCAGATTTTATAAATGCAGTTCAGGGAGTATTTGCAAAAGCCTCTATTGCCAGGGCTAAAGGATTATTTAGCCTCTTTTCATGGATTCCTTATGCCTATACTGATATTGATGATGCTTCGATGCGTAGAGGTTTAGAGAGGAACAGAATTGATGAACTGACCATAGCAGAGCTGGGGATGAGAATTCAAGAAGCTAATCTTACGTCCTCAGAGAATATCGTAGATTTTCTAATGTACTTAAGCGAATGGGCTTACACGCAAGGAATTGAGACGGTAGAGGTAAGTGACGCCCTGCGAAATAAAATCCAAGTAATCGTACTTAGATATCTGACAGGAATATTAAGTTTAGAACAAGCAAAAACAAAAGTCTCTACCGCTATTTCTAGTGAACCTCAGCTTGCTTCTCTTGCACCACTAATAGATAACCATCTTGAACAGTTGATGTTGCGATACTATAACAACCTGCATACAAGATTCCTGAAGGATGAGTTAGCAGAACCAGTAGTGCCTAGGGATGATTTTAGCTGGCACGAAACCGTACTAAAAATAATAACATTTAAATGGCAAAGTGTTGGATGGGCGAAGATATTCTATCGTTTTGTCCGCTCAGATGTTGTTGGCATCTTCTTTTCCACTTCACTCTGGATGCTTATAGGCTCCTTTGTTGGAGGCGTGACATTTGCTGCTGTTATAGGCTTTCTTACCCGCTTTGTCGTAAAGCCGCTTTATGCAGGTATGCTTAGCCAGCTTGAGACTCATTCAGAAAGAGATAGAAAACCATTGTCTTATTCTCCATTTATTTACGGAAGGATAGCGCTTAATCCTAACTCAGCCTGGCCACAGATACGAAGGGCATATTATGAAACGGTTTCTTTTGTCTTAGAAGGAGAAACGCTTCATCCGGCATTAAGATTGTATTTGCTTGAAAAACTTCTGCAGCAGGTTCCGCGACTTGAATCATTACAAAAAGCAATAAAAATGATTCGCGTAAGATTTCTTGAAGCAGAGATACCTCTGGACAGGAAAGCGCAATGGGATGCTGTCTGGGATATAATAAAATCTGAAAAAATATCATGGTATGATCCAGGGGTTATATTTATATTAACTATTTTAGAGCTTCCGGCGAGACAACCTCCATCAACATCCACTCCCTTACAATCACTCTGGCGTGAACGTAAATATGGTGCTTTTCTCACACAAATAGTTCAGCGAAGGAGATTTTATTTGCAACTTCTTGGCTTAGCTGTTGTAAGAGCAGTTGTTTCTCTCGCTATTGGTTTTATTAGGATACCATTAAAATTGTTAAACCTTAAACAATTAGATAGGATATTTTTCAATATCCAGGACCATATTTCATTGCGGTCTGGAGCTAGCCCAAAAGCAGCTGAGGCTGGATTGGCCTCCCGAAGGAGCGCTACTCAAATCAATCCATTTTTTACTGGCAGCAAAACAGGAGACTTAAAAGGAGAACTTCTTAGTTATCTTAGAAGTATGAAAATAGAAGGCCTGGAACCATTACTTGGCTATATTGAAGCAAATGTCAATTTTAAGTTTGATAGTTTTATTGATAGGAATTGGTATCCATGGCAGATGATATTTCTTAGAGATTCAAAAAAGAGAGAGCTTTTTTTAGGTAAATACGAGTATGATTTAGAAAACAATACAATTGCTTTAAGTTCCGAGGTGCCACTCTTCCTGAATGCTATTATTCTTGTTAAATTAGTTTCTCTGGCATTTAAACATCAAGTAATTCCCACCGGCACCTCAAATATCCACTTAGCTGATAGAGTTCTTTCAGACATACAGCGTAATATGCTTATTGTATTAGGGAGAGACTTGCTTGAAAATGGAGCGGATTATTTTCAGGACAATCGTTATGAATACGCACTTAATCTTATCTATTTTATATATATACTTATCCCTGCACTAACAAGCAGGGTATATTCCTCTATTGCTAAACCGGGAGTTCTTACTGCCCAAAGATTTCCGTTTATGTACGGGTCATTCTTTAAGGCAAGAGAGGGTTTTATAGTCAGTGCTTATTTTATATTTGCGAGAAAATTTCTTTTTTACACAGACCAGCCAGAATATGAAACAGGCATACAAAAACAGGAAAGGCAATTAGGCAGATTTGGCAGGTTTTTAAACAAACTTTTTGGTTTTATAAGACCGCTGTGGAATATCATACTACCTATTATGTCTAACCTATGGCATGCTGTATGGCCTATTTTATCCAACCTATCTGTAACCTTTGGCAGTATCATATTTCTTTTAGCAATATTTGGCGGTTTTGCGTTACATCTTAATCTGGAGTTCCTTGGCGAATGGGCTCAAGCACTAATCAATTGGCTCTCATTTATACATATTGATTGGTTTGATATTCATATCAATATTGGTCCGTATGTTGCATTTATATGGGGGCAACTAACGACTCGGTATTTGTGGCTACATGAAATTTTTAATCAGATTTTACAAATAACTTTTCATATAGATATTCAATGGCTCAAGGATACGCTCGCTAAACTTTGGGAGGCATTAGAACCTCTTCGCTTATTTTTGGAAGAAGTTATAATTCCCTTCTTTTATCAGATTATTTTACCTCTGATATTATTTCTTATAGGCCTACCATATGGATATCTTATTTATCACGCTAATCTTAGAGAGCGTTTCATTAAAACAGGCCAGCGCCTTTTGCCGATAATAGTGGAATCTATATTGCGTATTGTATTTCGACCCTTTATGCTTGCCTTATCCTTTATTATGGAGGAAGAAATGCTTGAAACTATTGAGTTAAAAATCCAGTCTCTAAGCCGTAATATAAGTGGGAAACTTCAGGGGCCCTTTGTTTTATTATCAAATGTGTTATATATAGCATTCCATTGCATGGGAATTGCATTATATCTATTAATATTAGGATTGATATCCTATCCGAGATTTAACCTGCGCGATTCAGTAAATTTCTGGCAGAGTTTCGGCGTCCCAGTTTCACCCCTATTATATGTTATGATAGCGACTATTTTTCTTGGATTTTCATATTCCCATTTTTATCGGCTGGTAAACAAACTAAGAGAAAAATTTCAGCGCCGAACAAAAAACCTTATTATCATTACAGCATTAATGCTGGCTTTTCTAACAGTTTTTACGCCTGGCTTAATGAATGTTGTATACAGACAAAACCCTATCAATTCCCAATGGATTCGCGAGGATAAGTATGGAATTATAAAATCTCGAGATGATGACTTCAGAACAATTGAATTTATCCTCAGCGGAGAATTTCCTCCTCAGCGAACGCTAATGGCAGGCTTTGAAGAAAATTCCTATCCTGTTCGGTTTTCAGGATTAGAGGGATTAATTGATCCAAAGACAGGCCATGCAATCCTGACCGATGAATTTGGAGAACTAATAGTAAGAAAGGATATAACCTATTTTGTAAGAGGCGGCTCTGTGCAAGATAACGTCGCGTGGGTTATACGCAATAAAGAGGTTATTATTAATGCTATAGAGCAGGAGAATTCAGCTTTGTATGGCAACAGCGGTTTTTTTGCAGACCTTTTTCAGGTTTCAAACAATGGGTCGAAGCGGGTTGATACTTCTTCTGAACCAGCAGGTATGACCATTTTGCTTAAGGCGTTCTCGCCAGAGGAATGGCAACTAATTATAGACCATATGTTTGACATAATTTCAGGGGAAGTGCAGTACAAGAATTATGCTGACCAATTTTACTATCAGGCAAAAGCGCTTGAGGTGATTGACTGGTTTGTTATGGGAGCACCGGGTGTAGGCAATCCTTGGTTTGAGGATAATTTTTATCCTTTAGATCTATATGCGCTTCTGGAATTTGCACCATTATATCCTGATGTTACATTTGAGGTCTCGCAAGAGACTCAAGAGGCTATGGATACAGAGGGAGAAGTTGTACGGATTCCGTTTAATGCGCTAAGGATTGATGGAGCCAGGCAGCAGGTTATGGCTGATGCCATACAAAGATTGCTTATTTTGCAGGCGGATGACCCTGATATTCAAGCAATGGTAGATAATCGTGCGGTTCTCTTTCGTGGCGCTCAGACTTACGAAGGTATAAGCTCTATGCGGGAGCTAATAAGCGAACGAGTAGGCATATTTCCAATAGAAAAGGATTCTATCGAGCCTTTATTTGAGTCAGTGACAGATAAGTATGAATATAGACAGCTTAGGTGGTTATTTTTTGTAGGGCTCACAAATGAGATGTTAACTGATGGAAGAAGTGTTTTTGCTGTTAGCGAAGAGGATTTAGTGGCAACGCTAAGCGGTATGATCTTAAGCAATCCCAATACTTTTGAGAAAGATCTAGCCGTAGAATTACTTGGCAGAATAGACAATGCATCCTCAGTAGATGTATTGCAAGAAGCAATTTTACATCCAGGTAGCAGTCTTTACATAGATGTATCTTCAGCGGCTATTTTAGGAAAAACTGAAACTGAAACAGCTAAAGAGGCGTTATCTGGTGCACTTGAAACATTATTGCAACAAAACGGGGATTTACTTGAATTACCTAATAGAAACCCCAATGCTCTATCCATAGAGTGGAGAAATCCCGACCGCGAATATTTCGTAACTGCTATTGTAGCATTAATTGTTGCAAGGGATGCTAAGACTCAGGAAGATATTGATCTTTTAGAAAGAATATATGGTCCAATAGATGCACAACAGTGGGTTTTTGAAGAATATGATGAAGAGGTTTTTTACAACCATACCGAAGAAATTGTTTTGCAATATGTAAATAGGGTTAATAGGTATTTGCGCAGTCAACATCAGCCAGCATCTACGCTTCAATCTTTACCTGCACTTGCAGCATCACCATTGTCTACTACCAGAACAACTATTACCGGCCGTGTCGGGAAGCTGGCTAAACCTGCAAAACCGCAACTTTCTCGTAGCCCATGGGGTTCTTTACTTTTTGTTGGAGCAGCAGAGTTACTTGCAATAGGTGTAGCGATTTGGCGGACTTCGCTTACTCCTGAGCAGTTAGCTATAGTGCCTAATATACTTTCCACACTATTTAGTTTGCCTGGAACTGCTGGGCTGGCTGGCGTTGCTTTCTTAGGGTTTATAGGACTGATAGGATTTGTTGTTGCGCAAACCCCTCAACTTAGGTTAGATAAAGTTCAGCCTGAACCGCTTGCAGAATCTGCAAGAGAAGAACTAAAGCAAATCTACGAAAATCTATCAACCCGTTTCGGAAGGCTTGAACAACTCAACCCAAGACAGAGGCGCCAGCAAGCTGGTAAACTAACTGAAGAATTAATAGCTCTACAACGTGAGACAGTAGTTACTCTTCTTACTGTTAACAAGCCTGATGTTGCCCAATCTACTGATAAAGATAGAAGTCGCTACATATCATTGCTAAACAGGCTGCTTGGACAGATTACAGCGATGTTTAATGAGATTATGTCGGTTGATTCTGCATACCTTATGCTTAAAGACGACGTTAGAGAGCTTGAACAACATACGCGCGGAAAGGCAGTTACTCATTATAATGAACAACAAAAACAGGAGTTGATTGGGAGGGCTACTATATTAACGCAGGAGATATTGCATACCATGAGAAGGACAGACCTTGTTCAGCATTCCTCTAAAAACTTCTACACCTCCCAGCTTAAAGGGCTCCTCAGGCGCACAAACACAGTGCTTGAGAAAGTTGGTGGTAAAGCTGTTACTTCACTTGATGATTTTATGCCAGTCTCAATGGCTCAACCTAGCGCAAAGGAATCCACGGATAACCCCTTCCTGAGCCCAGAAGCCAAACCAGGACAAGGGGATAGTTCAGAATCCGATACCACTCCTCACCACCTGCCTCTGTATCTCTGGAGAGCATTTAAGGAGAAGCTACAAGAAGTTCATGTAGTTGGTAATCTCTCAGATGAAGGTTATGATAGGATAGTTACCCAAGGGCTTGGTATCTCAAGAGTTAATCCTACAGGTGAGATAGAGATAGAAGAGGAGGCATTGCCATATCTAGTAGAGGTTTTAAATGAATACTTAGGACGCTCGCCACCCTTAAAAGATATCCTAACATATCTTAACTATCACGAATCCTTGCACAAACAGCTTAGAGATAATCCAGAACTAATACAAAATCTCTTATCCCGGCTAAAAAATTCATCCCTCTATGACCTTGATTCCCCAATAGATAGCTTTGACATATTAAAACAATACTTCATCAATAACTATGGCGATACCTACGAAAACGACCTTGCCTTTGCAGAAGAACTATTGGTAGTCTACCTTACAGAAAAAACACTCCTTAACCAGCCTGTCCGCCTTGTGCTTGATATAAATAATCCCAGACACAGCCGTATAGACCTTCCTGATAAAATCTCTCAGGTGCTTAGGGATGAGGAAGCAAATGTTGGGTTGAGCGAAGAGTTACTTGTAGCCAAGCCAGTGGAAAAAATAGAACCATCCCAAGTTTCCTCACTCCGTAATATTTTGCCTTATTTATCTTATCTTGACATTATGTTATTACGACAGAATTCCGATATTTTAGGGGTTCTTTTAGGATTTAAACCTGCTCAGACATTTATTGACACAGGCGGTTATTCTATTTATTACGGCAGGATAATGATGCCAAGATTTTTTGAAAAAATAATTAGGGTATATTCAAGACTTTATAATTCGAATGACTTGGCTTTCCGAAAAATAAATCCTGATGGCTCCGGCATATTCTATTCCAAAAAAGCAGTTGTCATAGCTATATATAAAGCGCAGGAGGCGTTGATTAAATACGGGCTATTAGACTCCGAAGTAAAATTGGGAGACATTAATCCAGATGAGTGGGTTAACAGGGCTAATATGGAAGATTGGAAAGGTAATTTTATTATTGGTATAATCCTTGGTTTCCCCGCTCAGGATGCAGAGTACTTCATAAATAGAAACAGGCCTAACGAAGAACAGCGTATTGTTAGTAGACATCATTTTGGATGGGTTTCAATCACTCCCAATGTTCAAGATATAGTAAATGACTGGGATTCGCAAACAGACGATGGATTATCGGTTATTGAAAACTATCTGAATAGCAAGTCTTGGATTCAGAAAATCATATATTTTATTCTTGAGATAATTAATATTAATCTTATGGTATTACTGAATTTTCCAGAGATGATTCGGTTTATAGGTATGAGGGTTATATTCTTATTTTCCTGCTAAAGCTCCAGCTAAAACTACAGCGACGAGACAACACTCTCCGCGCGATATAGGAAAACGGGATGTGTCCCGAGTTTTAAAGGGTCTAGCTGTACGATTATTAGCTAAATTAAAAAT
>CAZDNS010000023.1:0-23523 GCA_964506845.1 uncultured Planctomycetia bacterium
CTTAAGAGGTATAGGAAGGACTATCCTTGTAGGATTAAAGGGGCTTGCATAGGAGTAGTCTACGGAAAAACCTCGCCTCATAAGAGTGTGAGCTTAGGCTCCTTATCCAGCGGGATAGACCATCCTCTTCCTTTAATCCAGAAAGGATAGGCCGACCTCTTTCCATTAAGGTCGGGCCTTAAGGATGGGTCTTATGCTCATTCGTAAACTTGGGCTTAAGTGTAAATTTACTTAATACGTTTGTATTAAAATAAGGCCGTATGAAAAACAGATATATTTTATTTAGAACCCTCGTATTTCTAACAGCAGTATTTTTTATAAATGTTACGGATTCCAAAGCCCAGGATAAAACCGAAGAAGCATCTGCTGCCCAGACATTCAAGGCGTTTTTAGAGAGTTTCGTGGTAAAGGAGTATAGAAAAGAGAAACAAAAGCTCAAGGCAAACGCCATATTCAGCGGCGGCGGAATCGGTTCTCTTGCCCTGGCAGGCGCCGTATATGCTGCTAGCGAAGAAGGAGTGGTATTTAAAAGGGTAGGCGGTACATCCAGCGGCGCAGTATTGGCAAGCCTTTATGCGGCAGGCTATACGCCGAAAGAAATAGCCGAGATTATCTCTGAAACGAATTTCAGGGATTTTGTGCAGGGCGAGATAAAATTTTCCTATTTTGTTACCCATATGGACTCTCTAACCCGAAATTATTCTTACTTTAAGAGCGATATTATTTATACCTGGATTAAAGAATTACTGAATAAAAAAGGAATATCCAAATTCAAGGATTTGAATATGCCGCTTAAGATTGTGGCTACAGATATATTGCACCACAGAAGGGTTATATTTGACAAAGAAAAATATCCTGATATGGAAGTAGCCCTGGCTATAAAAATGTCTATAGCTATTCCCTTATTTTTTAGTCCGGTAGAGTGGAATGACCCTCTACTACCTTCCGAGACTGCCAAATGCCTTATGCTTGACGGAAGCATCCTTTCTACGTACCCTTCTGATTTATTCAGCCACTTTGCGGAAAGGGATGTGCCTACTATTGGGTTTATACTGATTGATGATGAAAGGAATGATGCAGACTCCATAAAAGATTTGGTAGATTTTGTAAAACAGATTGTAAACACCGTTCATATACATCACGAGGCTGAGGCGATAAGGAGGGTTAAGGCGATACATAATATAACCATATCAACCGGCAGAATTCGTTCAATTCAGTTTGATATAAGCGAAGAGGATAAAAAGGCTCTTTTTGACATTGGATATAATAAAATGAAGGAGTATCTGAAGAATTGGAACAGGGGATATTTTTAAAGTGAATAAAGGACACGTAAAAATCGAATCCAGGAAATTTATAAGGTTGCATATTATGCTTAATATAAACTATAGAGTCCTTACAGCGTCTAAGATAAAAGGAATCACCCTGAGCAAGGATATAGGTCTTGGAGGAATAAATATCTTTGTAACCGAAAAGATAGGAAAGAACACGCCTGTTGAGCTGGATATGCAATTACAGGATAATCCAGATTTGATAAAGGTTAAAGGAAATATAGTATGGCAGAATGAGGTATTTTATGAGGGTAAAAAGGGCAAGAGATATTATCTGACGGGTATTCAGTTTAACAAACTTGAAGCCCTAGATAAAATAAGATTATTTGGTTTTATTACTTCTAACCTTAAATATTACAGCGAGATAGAGGACAAAAAGGTAATAGACAAAATAGAAGAAATGTATAGTTTTAACCAGATATCCTGAGAGAAATCCCGCCAAAATCTACCTTATTTTTATTGACATAATCCCTTACTTGGATATAATAAAATCTTCTGTGTCTTTAACCGCTTGTTTGGCAAAAACGGAGAGTTAGGAATATGAAGACCGATTTAGAGATAGCCCATTCCATAAAGATTAAGCCTATCCTGGATATAGCCAGAAATCTGGGTTTAAAAGAGGATGAGTTAGAGTTATACGGCGATTATAAAGCGAAGGTAAAGTTAGGAATTTCAGACAGGATAAGGTCAAATCCGCTCGGAAAATATGTGGATGTAACTGCCATCACTCCTACCCCCTTAGGAGAGGGAAAGAGTGTAACTACGATAGGCCTTGCCCTGGGCTTAAACAAAATAGGCAAAAAGGCAATCTGTTGTATCAGGCAGCCCTCTTTAGGCCCTGTATTTGGTATAAAAGGCGGGGCTGCAGGCGGAGGGTATTCCCAGGTCCTTCCTATGGAGGATTTTAATCTCCATTTGACAGGCGATGTCCATGCAGTTAGCCTTGCTCATAACCTCTGTGCGGCATTTTTGGAAAACGCAATTTTTAGAGGGCAGTTTAACATAGACCCAAATAATGTGTTTTGGCGAAGAGTTGTTGATGTAAGCGATAGGAGCTTGCGGAATGTAAAAATAGGGCTTGGTTCTAAAGACGATGGTATTCCCAGAGATAGTGGTTTTGATATATCAGTTGCAAGTGAGGTTATGGCAATATTAGCGTTAACAAGCGACCTCCAGGATTTAAGAAAAAGACTCGGGAAAATAATAGTAGCTCTTAATAAGGACGGAAAACCGATAACGGCAGAGGACTTAAAAGTAGCAGGCTCTATGGCAGTTCTTTTAAAGGATGCCATAAAGCCCAATCTTCTTCAGACAACAGAAAATACTCCCTGTTTTGTCCATGCGGGCCCCTTTGCAAATATTGCCCATGGGAATAGTTCAATAATCGCAGACAGGATTGCGCTACGGCTTGGGGAATACGTGGTTACTGAAAGCGGTTTTGGCGCAGACTGCGGGGCAGAGAAGTTTTTTGATATTAAGTGCAGAATAAGCGGCCTTGTGCCGGACTGTTCTGTTATGGTGTGCACAGTAAGGGCTTTAAAGATGCATTCAGGGAAATTCAAGGTGGTGGCAGGAAAACCCTTAGATGAAAACTTGCTTAAAGAGGATTTGAAATCTATTGAGGGCGGCTCGCCTAATCTTATAAAGCAGATTGAGAATATAAGGCTCTTCGGTATCCCTGTAATCGTGGCTATAAACAGGTTTAACTCGGATACAGATAAGGAGATAGAGTTTATTAAAAAGCTCGCTAAAGAGGCAGGCGCATACGATGTGGTAACAAGCGATGCCTGGGCTAAGGGCGGAGATGGCGCAAGGGAATTAGCCAGCGCAGTCGTAAAGGCATTAGAAGGTAAAAAAAGCAAATTCCAATTTCTGTACCCACTTGATATACCGATTAAAGAGAAGATAATAACTATTGCCACCAAGATTTATGGCGCAAGAGATGTGGAATATTCAGATATTGCTTTAACCAAAATAGAACAATATACGAAATTAGGTTTTGGAAATCTTCCGATGTGTATGGCAAAGACGCATCTCTCGCTTTCGCATGACCAGAACTTAAAAGGTGCACCAAGAGATTTTATACTTCCGATAAGGGACATAAGGTTATCAGCGGGAGCAGGATTTCTCTATCCCTTGTGCGGCGAGATGCGCACAATGCCTGGCCTTCCAACGGTTCCTGTTGGCACACAGATAGATATTGATAAAGACGGAAATATCGTCGGACTTTCGTAGTGTTTTATCTACAAAAAATATATAGCACAGATGAGCACAGATTGAAAGCAACTGATGGGCGCTGATATTTTATAGATATCTGTGCCAATCTCGCAGTATTTTATCTGCGAAAATCTGCGCGAGAATTATTCGAGCATCAAGGTGTTTATAAAAAAATCAATCCACTCTTACTTAAAGGAATTAGCCTCCAATAAACCAATCCCGGGTGGCGGAAGCGTATCCGCGCTTTCTGGTGCCTTAGGAACAGGGCTTCTTCTAATGGTAATTAATTTTACCTTCGGTAAAGAAGCCTATAAGTGCTATCAGCGGGAACTCTCGGCATTGTCAAAACGCCTTACAAGCCTGAAAAAAAAACTAACAGCGCTTATAGATAAGGATGCCAAGACCTACTTACTCATAGTAAGGGCTTATGAACTTCCCAGAAATACCGAAAGAGAAAATAGTTTACGAAAAATTAAGATTCAGGAGACGCTAAAAAAATCAACCCTTGTTACGCTTGATATACTTACATATAGCCAGCAGGCGCTAAGGCTTTCTAAACGATTGCTTGAAATAGGAAACAAAAATCTGATAAGCGATGTAGGCGTTGGAGCCTGTATGCTTGAGGCAGGCATAAAAGGAGCGCTTCTAAATATAGAGATTAACCTGACGGATGTTAAGGAGGCAAGATTTATAGACGATATTGGCAGAAGGACCAGAAACCTGGTTAATGAGGCGAAAAAAGACGCCTATTATGTAATAACCGAGACTTCAAAAAGGATTTTAAAAAAATGAGCGCAAAACTTCTGGAAGGAAAACCCTTAGCCGAGGCTTTAAAGTTAACACTGAAAAATGAGATAAACCGGTTAAGCGAAAAATACAAAATTGGCCCATCCCTTTCTGTAATACAACTTGGCGATAATCCCGCCTCAAGCGTATATGTTAATCAGCAAAAGAAATGCGCAGATTCGCTCGGGATAGGCTACAACATAAACAAACTTAATGCCGAAACAAAAAAAGAAGAGCTGCTTTCTCTTATAGATAACCTGAATAAGGATAGTTCTGTATCCGGTATTATAGTACAACTGCCCTTGCCTGGCCATATAGACCACAAGGAAGTATTATTAAGGATATGTCCCCATAAGGATGTAGAAGGACTTCATCCTGAAAATTTAGGAAGGGTGGTTCTGGGAAAACCGACTCTTGCGCCCTGTACTGCACTGGCCTGCTTTGAGCTTATAAAATCTACAGGTGTTGATTTATACGGCAGGGAAGTTGTTATGGTGGGGCATAGCGAGATAGTGGGAAAGCCGCTGGCACTTTTACTCTTAAATGAGTTTGCTACGATTACTGTATGTCATATAGGGACATCCCAGAAAGGTTGCCTGAAAGACCACGCCAAATATGCAGATATACTGATTGTGGCTGTTGGGAAAGCAGGCATTATAAAGGGCGAGCATATAAAAGAGGGTGCGATTGTCGTGGATGTAGGCATTAACAAGGTGGGCGATAAGATTGTGGGGGACGTGGAATTTGAGAGTGCTTCAGTTGTCGCCTCGTATATCACGCCTGTCCCGGGTGGTGTGGGTCCACTTACAGTGGTTATGCTGATGAAGAATACTCTGATAGCGTTTAAACTACAGAGAGAATAAACAATGTGCGAATCAAATATAATAAAAAGAAAAGACAGAAAAGAAGAAATAATAGCAGAGGATATAGATTTTATTAAGATAGTCTCTGAGGGAAAACTTCTCATCCGCACAGTTTTGGGGGAAGAGAAATATATAGACGGCGAGATAGAAGAGATAGATTTGCATGGGCATAGGGTGATTATAAAAAATGACAAATGACCAAGCCCCTGCCTGACGGCAGACAGGCGAATGACGAATAAATGTTAAAATGTCTTAATGCCCAATTTAATCGTTAGAAAATTAAGCATTCATTAGTCATTCGTCATTAAGGAATTAGGAATTATAAATTGACCAATGGGTATAAAAGTTGCATTTTCCGGTAAGGGCGGGGTTGGTAAAACTACATTAGCAGCTCTCTTCATAAAAGCCCTTTCAAAAAACAGTGGTGGGGTGCTTGCCGTTGACTGTGACCCTGTTTCAAGTCTGGGACGTTTTCTCGGGGTCAAAGACTTAGATAAAATAATCCCTATAATTGAGATGAAAGAATTGATTAATGAGAGGATGGAGGTAAGCTCTGATAGGAGTTTCTATAAATTAAATCCTACGGTAGAGGATATACCTGATAAATTTGCAAAAAGGATAGGCAATATAAAACTTATAGTTATGGGCACTGTCAAACAGGGTGGCTCAGGCTGTATGTGCCCGGAGTCGGGTTTTTTAAAGGCGTTGTTAAGCAAGCTTCTTCTGGAAAAAGATGAGTCTGTTGTAATGGATATGGAGGCAGGGGTTGAGCATTTAGGGAGGGCTACCGCGGGTTTTGTGGATAAGCTTTTTATAGTGGTTGAGCCAAATATAAGCAGCATAGATGCCGCCAAAAAGATATCAAGTTTAGCCTCTGATTTAAAAATAAAGAATATCTCTGTAATCTCAAACAAAACCAGGAGCAAGAGCGAGGCAGATTTTGTAAAAGAGAAAATTTCACCTGTTCCTTTCATAGGCAGTATTCCCTTTGATGAAAAGGCGTTTGGTTTTGGTATGGATGAGAATATTGATATTGAGGATACAAAAGCATATTCAGCTATGCTGGAGATAAAGAACAAAATATTAAATTAAATGAAGACACAACTTACGGAATGTAATGACGTAAGTTGTTTGTCTGAATTTAACCCTTGACATCAAAGATGTCAAGGGTCCGACTCGCACAGCAGCTTATGTTCACTTTGTTCCCTGCCTGCCGTCAGGCAGGCATAACTTGTGTCGTCATTAAGGAGATTTAATTATGAGCAGAAAAAAACTAAAGGATAAGGCAAATATCAAGGTGTTGGACTCTATCAAAAAAGAAGGTATAGAAACCGTATGGGACAGGTATGAAGCCCAACAGCCCAATTGTGGGTTCGGCCTTCTGGGTATTTGCTGCCGTATGTGCAATATGGGCCCCTGCAGGATAGACCCATTTGGCACAGGGCCTCAGAAGGGCGCCTGCGGAGCAACTGCTGATACCATAGCAGGCCGCGATATGACGCGCTCAACTGCGGCTGGTTCTGCGTCTCACTCTGACCATGCGAGAGACTTAGCGCATACCTTCATTGCGCTTGGCAAGGGAACTGCCCAGGGATATTCCATAAGAGATCCGTATAAACTGCGTGTTATCGCAGCAGAATACGGTATAAAGGTTGAGAACAGGAAGGATAATGAGATAGCCCTTGAACTCGGAGAAAGGGCCTTAAAGGAATTCGGAAAACAGGATGAAGAACCGCTTACTTTCTCAAGGCGCGCACCAAAAAAACAGCAGGAAATCTGGAAGAATTTGAAAATATATCCAAGGGGGATTGATAGAGAGGTTGTGGAAACCCTTTCAAGAACCCATGAGGGTATGGATCAAGACTATAAAAATTTAATCCAGAGCACAATGCGGGTTGCTCTAGCTGACGGATGGGGCGGCTCAATGATAGCAACCGAGTTAAGCGACATATTGTTTGGCTCGCCTCAGCCTATTAGGGCTAAAGCGAATTTAGGCGTATTAAAGGAGGACGAGGTAAATATAATAATACACGGCCATGAGCCCACTTTATCTGATGTTATAGTTACCGCTTCGCAGACTAAAGAACTTATAGAATTAGCAAAGCAAAAAGGCGCTAAAGGGATAACCGTTGCAGGAATATGCTGCACAGCGAACGAGATACTCGTAAGGCGCGGTATACCGGTTGCAGGCAATTTCCTGCAGCAGGAACTTGCAATTCTTACAGGCGCTATTGAGGCAATAGTGGTTGATATCCAGTGTATAATGCCGGGTATTGTTCAGGCGGCAAGCCACTTCCATACAAAGGTTATATCCACCTCAGCCAAGGCAAGCCTTCCCGGAATCGAATGTATAGAGTTTAAGGAAGACAAAGCCCTGGATACGGCAAAACAGATTATAAGGGTTGCTATTGAAAATTACTCTAACCGCGAGAAAAGCAGGGTAAATATCCCAAAGGAGTCTATGGAGCTTGTAGCAGGTTTTACTGCAGAGAATGTTTTCTATCATCTGGGAGGCAAATTCAGGGGTTCTTACAAGCCGTTAAATGAGAACATAGCAAACGGAAGAATCCGCGGGGTAGCTGGTGTTGTGGGATGCGATAATCCGAGGATGGGCTCTGGAAGCTCTCATGTGGAACTGGTTAAGGAGTTGATACGGAATGATGTCCTGGTTGTCCAGACAGGTTGCGCTGCCATTGAATGCGCAAAAGAGGGCCTTCTTACGCCTGAAGCAGCTATTGAAATGGCAGGAGAGGGTTTAAAAGAGGTCTGTAAGACTGTTGGTATTCCGCCTGCCCTGCATTTGGGTGCCTGCGTGGATAACTCGAGGATACTAATTGCCTGCACCGAGATGGTAAGAGAAGGCGGGATTGGGAACAGTTTAGATGAGCTTCCTGTGGCAGGCGCTGCGCTTGAGTGGATGGCAGAGAAGGCAATGGCAATAGGATGGTATTTTGTTGCATCAGGAGCGTTGGTAGTATTCGGGACGCCGATGCGTGTCAGCGGAAGCCAGGCAGTTTTTGATTATATAACAAAGGATATAGAGAATATAGTAGGCGGGAAATGGGCATTTGAGGAAGACCCCCTTAAAGCCGCTCATATTATGATAGACCATATTGATAAAAAACGAAAAGCGCTAAAGCTTGCGCCGATGTTATATAAACAGGCGTATGCGGTGGCGGTGTAAAAAGTAAATTTAAATATCAAAAATTAAATATCAAAATGACAATCCAAAATTCAAAATTTTTAAAACATTTTGCATTTTAATATGTAATTTTGATTTTTGGACTTTGATTTTTGGATTAAACATATGGACTCTAAAAAAATCTTCTGCGACATAACCAAATGCGTTGGGTGCAGGACCTGCGAGCTTGCGTGCGCTGTGGAGCATTCTGTAGCAAAGGATTTATTTCTTGCGATATTGGAAAGGCCCAGGCCGAAAAAGAGGCGAGACACCCAGTTTATCGAGAGGAATGTGTCTCATTCCATAGGTTGCCAGCATTGCGATGAGCCGCCCTGCGTAGAGGCGTGTATGGCAAGTTGCATAAGCAAAGACAAAAAAACTGGCAAGGTGGATATAGATATAGAGCGCTGCGTGGGTTGCTGGATGTGTATAATGGTGTGCCCATTTGCTTCAATTACACGGCGCTATGCAGAGGATGCCGAACGTAGTTACTCCCTGGGTGATGCTTCGGCACCCCGAAGCGATACTTCGCAGAATAACCACATTCGGGGGAATAAGGCTTTAAAATGTGACCTGTGCCCGGACAGGGATAGCCCCGCCTGTGTGGATAGCTGTCCAACGCGGGCGCTTTCATATGAAACGCGTTCGGAGGTTACCAAGAAACAAAAAGTAGTAAAGGTTTCGATAAAATGACCAAGAAAGACAAAACATTTGTTGTAATAGGAAATTCTGCATCAGGTATTTCCTGTATCGAGGCAATAAGAAGTCTTGATAAGGACTCAAGGATTGTAAGCATTTCAAGAGAGCCATATCCAAGGCCTTATTCCAGGTGCCTTTTGAGTTATTATCTGGCAGGCGCAATTGAAAAAGAAAGGCTCTGGATTCGGCCGGAAAATTTCTATAAGGATTTGAAGGTTGAACCTGCTCTGAATGCTGAGGTAGTCTCAATAGATGAGAAAAAGAAAAGAATAGCCCTTTCCAATAAGAAAATAATTGATTATGACAAATTATTATTTGCAACAGGCGCATCTGCCAAGAGGGTTTCCATAAAAGGTATAGATAAAAAAGGCGTCTTCTATCTGAGGACCCTTGAGGATGCAGAGGCTATTCTATCTCTGCTAAATAATGTAAAAGAGGTTTCTGTGCTTGGCGGTGGTCTAATTGGTATGCGCGCTGCATATAGCCTTAAGAAGCAAGATAAAAAGATACGGGTCATAGTGAAGTCAAGCCACATATTCTCTCAGATGCTCGATTTTGAATCAGCGGATATGCTCAAGAGACAACTTGAGTCTAACGGCCTAGAGATACATACAGGCCTTGAGGCGGTTGAGATACTGGGCAAAGACAATGTAGAAGGAGTTCTGCTTGATGACGGGAATAAATTAGAGTGCCAGCTGGTAATCATAGGAAAGGGTGTTTCTCCAAATTTAGATTTGCTTAAAGGGAAGGTCAAGATAAATGAGGGCATTCTGGCTGATGAGAACTTAAGGACGTCAAATGAAGACCTCTTTGTGGCAGGAGATGTGGCAGAGACCTTTGATGTATTGGAAGAAAAAACAGCCATAAATGCGATTTGGCCTGCCGCTATAAGACAGGGTAAAATCGCCGGACTTAATATGGCAGGCGAAAAAGCAACCTATGAGGGCTCTTGCGGTATGAACTCAGTTGAATTTTTTGGGATGTCCGCCATATCATTTGGCATAGTCCGTCCTAAATCAGAGGAGTTCGAGGAGTTGATTCAGGCGGATTTTTCAAGGAATATTTACAGAAAAGTGGTGTTAAAAAATAACAAAATTGTAGGCGGCATATTGGTAAATGACGTGGAAAAACACGGGGTTATTATTAATTTAGCGCTTCAGAAGATAGATGTGTCGGATATAAAGGATGTTTTGGTAGATGAATATTTTGATTACGGTAAAATTATTCCTTTAGTAAAAAGACAGAAGGAAAAATTCAAAAGACAGGAGTATTCTGATACCATTTTAACATATGCCGAAGGAAGCTTGTTTATGTAGAAACTCTTCGGCATCCCGATGTGATACTGCGTAGTTCAGCTTCATTCGGGATAATTCGATTTTTTAAATAAAGACATAATTTATATGGAGTACATAGTGCGACGTAAGTTATAAATATGAATTGCCCCGACTCATATAATGTATAAAAATTTTAAAATAAAATTTTTACACATTCGTCGGGATTAATTCGCCCAAACAACTTACGTTCACGTACTACGTTTCTTCCGTAAGTTGTGGGCTCATTAAGGAGGTTTATATATGTCAAAAATCATTGCCACAAGGGCTATAAGAGGTGCCCATAAGATTGTTGAAAGGGCAAATCAGGAATTGTTAAAAGCCGTTGAGTCTAAGGGAAAAGACTTTCCTGTTTCATTTCCTGATACAAACTATTTTTTACCGTTTGCGTATGCGATGCTTGGGATAAAGGCTATGAAAGTAGGTCATCTTACTGAGATAATGGATTATGCGAAGTCTTTGCTTCCGCCAATACCCTCTGAAAATGTATGGCTTCCATATCTTGGGCCCACGCTCGATGCAGGTATGGCCACCTTGTTTAGCGAGGAGGTTATAGAGATATTGAAATACGCATTAGGTAATTCTCCGACATACGATTACTGGATTGGTTTTACGACTGATGCAATCCTGAGGGAGCAGGGGATAAAACTGGTTGACGGTAGAATGCCCGGCTTTGCCGCAATAGTAGGAGCTGCGCCCACAAACGAGGAGGCGGTCAGGATTATCAGAGAACTTCAGGAACGAAGAATCCTCGTTTTTATGTCAGCCACTACAGATGGAAAGTGCATAGCCGAGCAACTCGCTGAAGAAAATGTCCAGATGGGCTGGGATACGTTTTTGGTTCCGCACGGCAAGGATATATCCACCACCGTGTATGCGCTTAACTTTGCGGCGCGTGCTGCAATGACTTTTGGCGGAATAACTCCGAAAGGGATGAAGGAGGCAAAAGAGATACTACTGTATAATAAAAACAGGGTCCATGCCTTTGTTCTGGCATTAGGGGATGTGGATGATGAGAAGCATGCAAATGCGGCAGGCGCGATAAACTTCGGATTTCCAGCTATCGCCGATACAGATATAGACCAGATACTGCCTACAGGTATTTGTAAGTATGAGCATGTAGTTTCTCCTGTTTCAAGGGATAAAATGGTCCAGAAGGCAATCGAGGTAAGGGGCCTTAAGGTAACCGTTGAAAAACTGGATATACCTGTTCCTTATGGGCCCGCCTTTGAGGGTGAACGCGTAAGGAAAGAACAGACAGGCGCTGAGATTGGCGGGAAATTCTCAAAGGCATTCGAATACCTTAGAACCAGGAAATTAGAAGAGGTGGAAAACGGGAAGATAGAGGTGATAGGCTCCGAATTGGACAAATTCGAAGACGGCGCAGCAGTCCCCTATGCTATGATTATAGATGTGGCAGGCAGGAAAATGCAGCCGGATTTTGAGTCTGTCCTTGAGAGGAGAATACATAATTTCCTGAGCGAGACAATGGGTATTATGCATACGGGCCAGCGCAACATGGTCTGGATCAGGGTAAGCAAGGAAGCGCGCAAGGCGGGATTACAATTTAAACATTTCGGTATAGTAATGCATTCAAGACTTCTGCATGATTTTCCGTCTATCGTGGATAAGGTGCAGGTAAGTATATATACCAAAGAAGAGGATGTCCTGCGGCTTATGCCTGAGGCGTTAAAGACATTTGACGAAAGGGATGCGCGACTGGCCGGCCTTACGGATGAAACTGTGGATATGTTTTATTCCTGTAAGCTTTGCCAGTCCTATGCACCTAATCACGTGTGTATAATAAGCCCTGAGAGATTAGGGCTTTGCGGCGCATACAACTGGCTTGACGGGAAAGCGGCATCTGAGATAAACCCGACAGGTGGAAATGAACCTGTGTCAAAGGGAAGTTGTTTAAGCGAAGAAAAAGGCGAGTGGCAGGGGATAAATGATTATCTTTATGTTAAGTCCAATAAGGCACTTTCGCGATTCAGCCTGTATTCGATGATAGACGCGCCCACTACCTCCTGCGGGTGTTTTGAATGTATCGTTGCGCTTATTCCTGAGGCAAACGGCATTATGATAGTAAACCGTGGTTTTTCGGGAATGACGCCCTGCGGGATGAAATTCACAACCCTGGCTGGTTCTGTCGGAGGCGGAGAACAGGTCCCGGGTTTTATAGGTGTAGGCCGGCTCTATATAACAAGCAAAAAATTTATATCCGCAGAAGGCGGGTTTAAACGTATTGTATGGATGACAAAGGAATTAAAGGATGCCTTAAGCGACAAACTGAAGAAGTGCGCAGAGGAAATAGGCGAGCCTGATTTTGTTGAGAAGATTGCTGATGAGACAATAGCCACGACAACCGAAGAATTATTGCCATATCTTCAGAAGGTAAATCATCCTGCACTCTCAATGGAACCTATGATGTGATGCATAAATCCAAATATCAAAAATTAAAATCCAAAATGACATATCAAAATTTAAAATGCTTTAAAATTTTGCCTGCCCGCCGAACAGATTCTCTGGCAGGCGGGGACTTTGGATTGTCATTTTGATATTTGCATTTTGATTTTTGGATTAGAACCCAATACTTAACCCAAGAGGAATATATGGCTCTATCCGGCTTAGATATCTATAAATTATTACCAAAGACTAACTGCAAGCAGTGCGGGTTTCCGACGTGCCTTGCCTTTGCAATGCAATTAGCTGCAAAAAAGGTATCCCTGGATAAATGCCCGTTAGTGACCGAAGAGGTAAAGGCTACCCTTGAAGGCGCATCGCAACCACCTATAAAGCTTGTAAGTTTCGGAACAGACGATAAAAAAGTAGAGGTAGGAAACGAGACGATTTTATTCAGGCACGAAGAGACCTTTTATCATCCGACAGGCATAGGAATTTTGCTTGAAGATACCCTGAAAGAAAGCGAGATATCCGATAGAATAGAAAAAATAAATGCGCTTGCATTTGAGCGTGTCGGAAAGCATATAGAGATAGATATTGTGGCGCTAAAACAGACAAGTGCCTCTGCAAGCGAGTTTTTAGGTTTTGTAAAAAGGATTATAGATAAGACAAAGTTAGCAATAGTGCTAATTGTAAAAGATGCAGATTCTGCAAGGGCAAGCCTTGAGCTGTGCAAAGATAGAAAACCGCTTTTATGCTATGCGGATTCAGGAAATTTCGAAGCAATGGCAAACGTGGCAAAAACTTTCAATGCGCCTTTGTGCGTCTTCTCAGAGAACCTAAGCGAGTTAGCAGAACTTACATCAAAGGTAAAGGCTCTGGGGGTTTCAGATATTGTGCTTGATACCGGCATAAAGCCGATTACCCAAAAATTGTATGAACTGACGCAGATGAGAAGGCTTGCCATAAAAAAGAACTTCAGACCTCTGGGATATCCGACCATTGCCTTTACAGGCGCAAAAGACCCATATCTTGAGGCGGTTGAAGCCTCCACCTATGTGGATAAATATGCAAGCATTGTAATAGTAAGGAATTTAGAGCCTGAGTTTATACTTCCTGTCCTGACCACAAGGCAGGATATATATACCGACCCGCAGAAACCCACGCAGGTTGAGCCGAAGGTTTATGAGATCGGCTCAGTAAGCGCAAACTCGCCTGTCCTGATTACCACGAATTTTTCTATAACCTATTTTACGGTCGCAAGTGAGGTTGAATCAAGCAGGGTAGGCTCATATCTTGTTTCTGTGGATACAGAGGGAATGTCGGTTTTAACTGCCTGGGCAGCGGAGAAGTTTACTGCTGATAAGATTATCCAGACCTTAAAGACGAATAGCGTGGAATCAAAGGTATCGCATAAGCGCCTTATAATCCCCGGCTATGTCGCAATCCTCAGCGGTAAACTCCAGGATGAGTCAGGCTGGGAAGTGGTGGTGGGACCCAAAGAGGCAGCAGGGATACCAGCGTTTTTGAAATCGTTGAGTAGTTAATGAAAATCGGGACACATCCCATTTTTCTTGACTCACCATATCTTTAATGAAAATCGGGACACATCCCATTTTTCTTGACTCACCATATCTTTCAATGTTATATTTATTCCGATGTCACGGATAGCAAGAATAGTAGGCGCAGGTTACCCTCACCATATAATCCAAAGGGGTAACAACAAGCAGAGGTTATTTTTTGATGATTCAGATAGAGAATTGTATCTGAAATTGTTAAAGAAATATAGCTCTGAATCTGGGTGTAAAATATACGCTTATTCCCTTATGGATAATCATGTTCATATACTATGCATTCCTTTGTATGAACATTCTCTCGCTAAAACTATGCAAAAATTAAGTCTGAGTTTTACTCAGCATATCAACAGGAAATATAACAGAACAGGAAGGCTCTGGGAATGCAGGTTTCATTCTGCCATGGTTGATAAAGAGGCATATCTTTGGTCAGTTTGTCGATATATAGAGCGGAATCCCGTCCGCGCCCATATAGTAAACGAACCGAGTAAATATAAATGGTCTAGCGCACATCTTACCACAATGGAACAAAAGGAAGGTTTCGTTGAACCTATCTGGCAAAATAATAACGAGAAGAAAGAATACTTAGCCTTTTTACTTCAGCCTGACAATGAAGATGAGTTAGAAAAGATGAGAAGAGCTACCTATACAGGAAAACCGATAGGTACAGAGAGTTTTTTAAATAGCATAACCAAGTCGCTGGGAATTAAATTGAGTATACGTCCAAGAGGAAGACCACCTAAGATTAAAAAATAGGATGTGTCCCGAATAAAAATGGAAGATAAATGTAAAGTTACATTCTTTCCCGAGGGAAAGACAATAGAGGTCCAGAAAGGACGGGAACTTCTATCTGCCGCTATATCCGCAGGTATATCTATAAACTCAAGCTGTGGCGGCGATGGTGTCTGCGGTAGGTGCAAGGTGATAATCAAAAGCGGTCAGGTAAAGGCAGAGCCCTCAGGAAGAATTACCCACGAGGAGCGCCAAAAAGGCTATGTCCTTGCCTGCCTGTCAACCGTCCAGAGCGACCTTGAGGTAGAGGTGCCGCCTGAATCAAGACTGGATTTAGGCCTTGTTAAGGAAGAGGATCAGGTATTTTTGCGCCTTAAAGGCCTGTATAGCCAGGCAGAAGAGGTAGATAAAGGCACTGCTATTATAGATGAGAGCATATTCTTTCATAGCCCGATTGCTACCAAGCTGTATCTCGAACTTCCTCCTCCTACCCTGCAGGACAATATAAGCGATTTGGAGAGGCTCTATAGAGAGATAAGGCGCCAGAGGGATATACCGATAATGCAGACAGGCCTTTCAAATATAAAAAGATTAGGTGCGCTTTTAAGACAGTCAAACTGGAAGGTTACTGTAACTTTAGGAAAGAGGAATGAGACTACCGAGATTGTATTGATTGAACCCGGCGATACCTCTAGCCAAAATTACGGCGTGGCGTTCGATATAGGAACCACTACTGTTTCAGGTCAGCTTGTGAACCTTAACACCAAAGAGGTTTTAAGCACAAAGGCAACCCACAATGCCCAGGCGGTTTTCGGCGCGGATGTTATAACGCGTATAATATTTGCAAGCGAGAAGGACGGTCTTGAGAGATTACACCATGCAGTTGTGGATAATATGAATTTAATCATTCAGGAACTTATAAAAGATAAGAATATAAATCTTAATGATATTACAGGTATTACATGCGCAGGAAATTCCACTATGGTGCATTTGCTTTTAAGGGTTGACCCGACATTTATAAGAAGAGAACCCTATATTCCAACCGCTAATTTTGTCCCCGTAATAAGAGCGGCAGAGGTGGGTATTAAGGTTAACCCGAGGGGGCTTCTTTTGTGTGCCCCTGGGGTAAGTTCATACGTGGGAGGGGATATCACAGCAGGCGCGCTGGCAAGCGGGCTTGATACCGAGGAAGAACTTACCATGCTTATCGATATCGGGACCAATGGAGAAATAATTCTCGGGAATAAAGAGTGGCTTGTGTGCTGCTCTGCATCCGCAGGTCCCTGTTTTGAGGGGAGCGGCGTAACAAATGGTATGCGGGCGACAAAGGGAGCCATCCAGAGGGTCGAAATAGATAACGATTTAAATGTAACTATACAGACAATAGGAAACGAAAAACCGCGCGGAATATGCGGGTCAGGCTACATTGACCTATTGGCCGAACTTTTCAAAAAAGGGATTATTGACCGAAGCGGAAAGATAAACCGCAATCTTAAAAGTGAACGGATTAAAGAAGGTATGTATGGTTATGAATTTGTAGTGGTGTTTGAAAGGGAAGCGGGCGTCGAGCATGATATTGTTATCACAGAGGTGGATATCGAAAATCTGAAATGCGCTAAGGCTGCAATATACGCAGCAAGCTCCGTGTTGTTAAGGAGGTTAGGCTTAAGTTTTAACGACGTAAAAAAATTTTTTATCGCAGGAGGCTTTGGCACTTTTGTAGATGTCTCCAAAGCGATAACAATAGGTCTTCTGCCGGACCTTAAGATAGAGAAGTTTATTTTTATCGGGAACAGTTCTCTTATCGGCTCGCGAGAAATTTTACTCTCTTATGACGCTATGCTAAAAGCGGAGACGATAGCGCATAAGATGACTTATATGGAGCTCTCGGTAGAGCATATGTATATGGATGAATATGTATCAGCGTTATTTTTTCCGCACACGGATATGAATAGATTTCCAAATGTTAAGGCGGCGGTTGAAAAAATAGATAATGTTTAGGGTTTAGAGTTAAGAGTTTAGAAAAAGAGAAGATTGTTTAAATGGGAAAGATTATCGCAATCACAGGTAAGGGCGGAACAGGAAAAACCACCGTAAGCAGCCTTATTATAAGAATGTTATTGGATAAAAAGGCAGGTTCTGTATTAGCGGTGGATGCCGACCCGAATTCTACCCTGGCGGATACGCTTGGTCTAAAGGTTGAAAACACCCTATCCAGTATCTGCGAGGAGATGCTGAAAGAAAAAGATAATCTTCCGGCAGGGATGACAAAGGACCGCTATCTGGAATTTAAAATACAGCAATCCCTGATTGAAAAAGGAGCCCTTTCCCTTCTTACTATGGGAAGACCGGAAGGGCCCGGTTGCTACTGCTATTCAAATAATCTGCTTCGCGAGATAGTCAAGGATTTAACAGATAATTATAAATTTACGGTTATGGATAATGAGGCAGGGATGGAGCATTTAAGCAGAAAGACTACCCGCAGGATTGACGTGCTTTTTGTTGTGAGCGATTTTAGCGCAATAGGAGTAAGGTCTGCGGCAAGAATATGTAAACTTGCAAAGGAGATGGGGATAAACCTTGGAAAGAGTTTTTTAATTGTCAATAAGGTAAGGGACGGAATTTCCTCTCTCGAGACGGAGATTGAAAAATCAGGACTTAGCTTAGCAGGAACCCTTCCATTTGCCAGCGAGGTGGAAGAGTTAAGCGTCAATTCAATGGCCTTGTCGGAATTGTCTAAAGAAGTAGAAATTTTTAAGAAGATGGATGAGATGGTTAATAGAACAATTCTAAATAGCTAAGGTTAAGATTGAGGTTGAGGCTGAGAAAATATTTCTTAAATTTATATTAAATCGGAGGTAATTTAATGGCTTTAGAATTATTAAAAGAAAAATGGCCAAATAAAATAAACACTGTTACAATCGGCGCTACAAAGGAAGAGGGTGGAACGCGAACGTCTGTAGTTAAAATAGGCGGAGAAACTGCCCTTCCTTTTCTCTTCGAGGAGGGTGAGATACCGAATAGGCCTTGCGTTGCAATGGAGGTATGGGATGCGCCTCCTAAGGAATGGCCGGATTTGTTAAAAGAGCCCTTTAAGGATGTCTTGGATAAGCCTGTTGAATGGGCAAAGAAATGTGTAAATGAGTATAAACCGGATTTATTGTTTATAAGACTTATGAGTGCGCATCCTGAATGGGGAAACAATTCTGCCGAAAGAATAATAGGCACGGTTAAGGCGATAGCAGGAGGCGTTGGTGTCCCGCTTATTATCAAAGGTTGCGGCGATGAAGAAAAGGATAATTTAGTATTATCCAAGGTAAGCCAGGCACTTCACGGAGAGCGTTGCCTTATCGGAAATGCCACACAGAAAAATTACAGAACCCTTGTGGCAAGCTGTATCGCAGATGGCCATAGCATAATCGCAGAAAACCCCCTTGATATAAACATAGAAAAGCAGGTAAATATATTAATCTCGGATATGGATTTTCCGCTTGAAAAAATAGTAATTTATCCTACCACAACCGCTCTTGGCTATGGTATGGAGTATGTATATTCCCTTATGGAAAGAACGCGCACTGCAGGTCTTTCAGGTGATAAACTCCTTGCTATGCCCCTTATGTGCTTTGTGGGCCAGGAGGTATGGCGGGTAAAAGAGGCAAGAGGTAAGCAAACAGATTTTCCTAAATGGGGTAAAGAAAAGGTGCGAGGTCCTTTGTGGGAGGCAACTACTGCCATAAATTTCCTTCAGTCTGGAGCGGATATCATCGTCGTATGCCATCCGAAGTCAGTAGAAGTCATACAGGGTTATTTAAAGGAGATGATGCGATAACAGTCCCTCGCTTAAACGCTCCGCAATTTCCAAGAAATTGCGTTCGCAGGCTTCGGGATTAATGGTTCGACTTTGCTCACCATCCTGAGCGAAGTCGAAGGATTCGCCCAAACAACTTACGTTCACGCACTACGTTTGTTCCGTAAGTTGTGGGCTCATTAAGGAGACAGTTATGTTAGTAATCGGCGAACTTATAAATGGGATGTATAAACAGATAGGCGAGGCAATATCTAAGAAGGATAAAAAGATAATCTATAATGTTGCAAAGAGCCAGCTTGAAAACGGCGCTGACGCACTTGATGTAAATGTAGGGCCTGCCTCCCTGAATCAACTGGACGATATGAAATGGCTTATAGAGGCGGTTGGCGAAGTAACTGATAAGCCTATCTCCATAGACAGCCCGAAACCAAAGATAATTGAGGAGGTTTTACCGCTTGTAAAAAACAAAATAATCATCAATTCTACAGATGCGCAAGACGAGAAGTTAGATATACTTTTGCCGCTGGCTAAGAAATACAATGCCCGCATAATAGCCCTTACGATGGATAAGAAACAGGGTGTGCCGCGGGATAGGTATGTAAGAGGTGAACTGGCTGCAAAGATTGTAAGTAAAGCGCTTGAGGTGGGTTTAAACGTAGAAAATATATATCTTGACCCTATTGTTCTTCCTGTTAATGTAGTTCAGCCACAGGCAATAGAGGTGCTTGAGTCTATAAAGGAGTTCAAACTGCTTTCAGACCCTCCGCCTAAGACGGTTGTGGGCTTAAGCAATGTCTCTCAAGGGAGTAAAGCCAGAAGTCTAATAAACAGGACATTTGTGGTTATGGCAATTTCAATGGGGCTTGACGGTGCAATATTAGACCCTTTAGATAAAGATTTGATGGACGCAGTTATAACTGCAGAACTGATAATGAATAAAAATATCTATTGCGAGTCGTTCTTAGAGGCGTATAGAAAGAAATAAGTAAAAATCAGGTTAAGGCGAAGGTTGAGGCTGAGGATTTCTAAACCTTAAACTTTAGTTAAAAAAAGTAGATCCCTCGCTTGTACACCCTAAAAATTTTATTAAAATTTTAAGGGTAAGCTCGGGATTAATTCGACCATGCAATTTACGTTCACCTTGTTCCGTAAATTGCGGTCTCATTAAGAGGTGATAAAATGGAACGAAAAAAAATAACCATTCCGGATATTAGAGCCAAGAAAGAAAACAGGCAAAAGATTACAATGCTTACTGCCTACGACTATCCTACGGCTCTTTTGATGGATAGGGCAGGGATTGATATGATATTGGTGGGAGATTCTGTGGGAATGGTAGTCCTGGGATATGATTCCACTGTGCCTGTTACAATGGATGAGATGCTCCATCATTCCAAGGCAGTTAGGCGCGCGGTAAAGTATAGCCTTGTAATAGGCGATATGCCGTTTATGTCATATAACGTAAGCAAGGAAGAGGCGATTCATAATGCGGGCAGGTTTATCAAGGAGGCAGGTTGCGATGCGGTAAAATTGGAGTGGGTTAAAAATGTTATAGATATCACAAAGGCAATTGTGGATAGCGGGATACCCGTTATGGGCCATATAGGCCTTACTCCCCAGACCGCAAGTCAACTCGGCGGTTTTAAGGTTCAGGGTAAAGACGCTGAAACCGCAAACAGATTGCTGGATTCAGCTGTTAAACTTCAGCAGGCAGGCTGTTTCAGCATCGTTCTTGAATGTATACCGGATGAGATAGCAAAGCTCATAACAGAAAAACTTGCTATCCCTAGCATAGGAATCGGCGCAGGAATAGATTGCGACGGGCAGGTATTGGTTACGCATGATATGTTGGGTTTGTTCGAGCGTTTTACCCCGAAGTTTGTAAAGCAGTATATAAATCTCTCCCCTGAAATTTTTAAAGCCATATCCCAATATAAAGAAGATGTTGAAAGTTTAAAATTCCCCTCAAAGGAACACACCTTTCAGATAAAAGCAGAAGAGTTAAAGAAAATAAAGGGAAAGTAGTTTTAGATGAAGATAGTAATCGTCGGTCCCGGCGCAATGGGATGCCTATTGGCAGGGTTACTTGCCAAGTCGCAGAATGAGATATGGCTTCTTGATAAAAATGAAAATCGCTCTGACAATATAAGAAAAAACGGGATTAAGATAGAGGGGAAAACCGAGTTAACCATAAAAATAAATGCCACTACAAATTTATCCGAGATAAAAAATGCCGATTTGATAATTATTGCAGTAAAATCCTATGATACGACTAATGCCGTATCAAGCTTAAATCCGATGATAGATGAGGCTACCTATATTCTTACGCTTCAGAATGGAATAGGGAATGTGGAGAATATAAAAAGCGCCATAGATAGCTCGAATATCTTAGGCGGGGTTACCTCCCATGGCGCAACCCTTTTGGGAGAGGGTATGATACGCCATGCAGGAACGGGAGATACTTACATAGGCCGCCTTGACGGAAAGCTCACAGACAGAATGCAGGAGATTTGTGATATATTTAATAAATCGGGCATTGAAACCAAAACATCCGATAACATACAAGGGCTCTTATGGTCAAAACTTATTATAAATGCGGGTATAAACGCTCTTACCGCCATAACGCACCTTAATAACGGAAAGCTCATAGAATTTGAAGGAACATATGATGTTATGGAAAAGGCTGTTTCTGAGGCTATATTAGTGGCTCAAAAAAAAGGCATCAGGCTTATTTATGAAAATCCCTTTGAACGCGTAAAAGAGGTATGCCGCCTGACCAGTGCGAATATTTCTTCAATGCTTCAGGATGTGTTAAAAAAACGCAAGACCGAGATTGATTATATAAACGGCGCTATTGTCAGAGAGGCAGAAATTTTTGGCATTTCTGTGCCAGTTAATGAGATATTGACCAACCTTGTTAAAACCATTGAATCCAGTTACTCTAAGCAGTTGTTTTCTAATTAGCCTATCTTTATTACTAAGTTCCTCGCTTTGCGCTACGGCAGACCCAAGCAGAGGTTCAAAGACCCTGAAAATAGCCACCACCACTTCTATATACAATTCAGATCTATTGGATAGCCTGGTTTCTGTTTTTGAGAAAAAGACATCCTCGGAAATAAACATAATAAGCGTCGGAACAGGCAGGGCGATAAGATTGGCAAAAAATGGCGATGTGGATTTAGTCATAGTGCACGATAAAAAGATGGAAGAGGATTTTGTAAAGAGTGGTTTTGGCATTGATAGACAGGAATTTATGTATAATTACTTTATCCTTGTAGGACCTTCAAATGACCCTGCGGGTGTGTCAGCCTCAGGCAATATATACGAGGCATTTAAAAAAATTGCGGGCACAAAGTGCCTGTTTGTTTCAAGGGGAGATGAATCAGGAACAGACCAGAGAGAAAAATCAATTTTCTCCAAAATTGACGCTACAAAGGGTTATTGGTATTTAGAGGTTGGTCAGGGGATGGAGGAGGCGCTTATCATAGCAGAGCAAAAGAGGGCTTATTGTCTTACAGATAAGGCTACATTTTTAGCAATCAGAGATAAATTAAATTTAAAGATTCTTTTTGAAAAACCAGATATAGAACTTTTGAATACCTACTCTTGCATAGCGGTAAATCCAGCGATTTATAAAAATGTTAACTATAATCTGGCTAAGGAATTCATAGACTTTGTTATATCAAAGGAGATTCGGGAGATTATAAAAAATTTTAAAGATAAAGGTTCGGATGAACCATTATTTTATCCAAAATCAGTTAAATAATGGAGATACTTTTTTCTGCTTTAAGGGGTTCACTCAAATTAATTTTTAGTTTTGATAAAGAATTATATAACATAATTTTTAAATCTTTATTAGTATCCGGTAGCGCTATTTTTATCGCTTCTATATTGAGTATGCTATTTGCTGCTTTTATAGCGTTAAGTGAATTTAGATGTAAAAACCTCATAATAACTGTTATAAACTCATTAATGGGTATTCCCACGGTTTTTGTCGGACTAATCTTATATATAGTATTTACGCATAACGGAATTTTCGGGTATTTAAATTTGCTTTTCAGCCCTCTTATTATGATATTTGCTCAGGTGATACTTGCTATACCTGTAATCACAGCGCTTTCGATCTCTGTCATTGGGCAGTTTGATAAGGCGCTTATCGAGCTTGCTTATTCCGCCGGGGCAAATAAAACACAGACGCTTGTCCTTCTTATAAAGGATTCTCCGGTGGCTTTTTTAACGGCGATTATGGCTGGTTTTAGCAGGATTTTTACAGAGATAGGCGCTGCCATAATAGTCGGAGGAAATATCAAGGGTAAAACGCGCATAATGACAACTGCTATTACCCTTGAGACCTCAAAGGGAAATTTTGATTTAGCCTTAAGCCTCGGAGTAATCCTGATTTTAATAACGTTTCTGATAAATTTAACTGCTTATAATCTAAGGAGAAGATAAGGTGGTCTCTATTGATCAGGCAAAAAAAATAATACTGGGATATACAAAGGTGTTGCCAAAACAAAGCATAGATATAACTGCTTCATTAAGCAGGGTCCTGGCAGAGGATATATTCTCTAAGGACGATATCCCCTGTTTTGACCGCTCTGCAA
>CAZDNS010000024.1:0-22800 GCA_964506845.1 uncultured Planctomycetia bacterium
TTATAGGAGGTTTTCTCCTAAAATGCATCAGTTACTTAACGGGGAGCAGTATATTTGTTAATTGGTTAATTAACCACTCACCAATTAACTACTTTATTTGTTCTATAAGGTTTGCCATTTCAATGGCAGAGAGTGCTGCATCCTTACCTTTATTACCATCTTTAGTCCCTGCCCGCTCAATCGCCTGTTCAATGGTGTCCGCAGTTATCACGCCAAAGATTGTGGGAATACCTGTTGAAAGGTTAATGCCGGCTATACCCTTGGATACCTCTGAGGCAATGTAGTCAAAATGGGGGGTTGAGCCCCTTATGACTGCTCCAAGGCATATGATGGCGTCGTAATTTTTCTTCTTTGCAAACCTGAGGGCGATAAGCGGTAGTTCAAATGCGCCAGGAGACCAGGCTACTTCTATATCCGATTCCTTTACTCCGTGCCTGATAAGTGTATCTATACAGGAATCGAGCAGTCTCTTTGTTATAAAGTCGTTAAACCTTGATACCGCAATAGCAAATTTTTTATTTTTTGCTATTAAGTTAGCCTCATACGTTTTAACCATAACACACCTCCTTAATGAGTACATCACTTAGAGAGCGATAGCGAAACTAAGTGATAAGTACGAATTTATCCCGAAGCGTATCCCAAAAATATCGTAGAGATTTTTGGGATGTTTACGCAAGGGATACATTACTTTAAATTAGAGTATTACTATCTGCGCGAATTTATCCCGAAGCTTACACTGAAAATATCGTAGAGATTTTCAGTGTGTTTAAGCAAGGGATAAGTTAGATATATCCCGAATCTAAAAATCTCTTGGGCATTTCTTCGGGATCCCGAAGAAATTCTTAAGAAGTTGCCTCATTCGGGACAACTTATTTCATTACCTGCCTACCCTGTCTGCCGACAGGCAGGCGTCGGGTAGACATTCCACAAATTGTGTTTTCATTTTATTTAAACCTCTACCTTATTTAACTCGTGCCCAAGTTTCAATTTCTTAACCTTCAGATATTTTCTGTTTATTTTATTTGGCCTAACCTCAAGCGGAACCCTTTCTGTGACTTTTAGCCCGTATCCCTCAATACCGACTATTTTTTGTGGGTTGTTCGTAAGAAGCCGTATATTTTTTATGCCAAGGTCAACAAGTATCTGGGCGCCTATACCGTAATCCCTGAGGTCAGGTTTAAATCCAAGCGCCTCATTTGCCTGCACGGTGTCCAGACCCCTGTCCTGAAGGCTATATGCCTTAAGTTTATTTACTAACCCGATACCACGACCCTCCTGGCGCATATACAATATCGCACCACTGCCTTCTTTTCCTATCATTTCCATCGCAAGCTCCAACTGCTTCCCGCAATCGCACCTCAGCGATTTAAAGACATCTCCTGTAAGGCATTCCGAATGGACCCTTACCAGGGCAGTATCCTTCGGCTTATTTAGAACAAGTGCGATGTGATAATCCTTATCAATTATTGACTCATAAAGAATTAGTTTAAAGCGGCCATAAGGCGTAGGCAGTATAGTCTCAGTTATTCTTCTAACGAGTTTTTCAGATTTTCTCCTGTATTTTATAAGAGCGGCTATGGTGCATATTTTTAGACTGTGCTGTTTTGAAAATTCGATAAGCTGTGGCGTTCTTGCCATTGTGCCGTCTTCATTCATAATCTCGCATATAACCCCTGCAGGATAAAGCCCGGCTAACTTCATAATGTCTATTGATGCCTCTGTATGGCCTGCCCTTACCAAAACACCGCCCTCTCTTGCCCTTAAAGGAAATATATGTCCGGGTTTTATCAAATCATCCGGCTTGGTTTTAGGGTCTATTAAAACCTTTATAGTATGCGCTCTGTCATGTGCCGAGATACCGGTTGTTATGTCATGCTTTGCGTCTATTGACATCATCCAGGCAGTGCCGTAAGGGTCTCTATTATCAGGAAGCATAGGCTGAAGCCTAAGCTCATTAAGCCTATTTTCCTCCATCGGCACGCATATCAAACCCCTGCCGTGCTTAGCCATAAAATTAATATCAGACGGCTTTACATATTCTGCGGCAATAACAAGGTCACCCTCGTTTTCGCGGTCTTCATCATCTATGATGATGACCATCCTGCCCTCTTTTATATCTGCTATTATCTCTTCTATAGAATTAAATTTCATTTTGATAATCCTATCTATCCCTTGCTTAAACATGCTGAAAATCTCTGCATGTGGAGATCGCTTAAAATTGATGTATCCCTCGCTTAAAGCGCTCTCAAAATTTCCACAAGGAAATTTTGAGGCAAAGCTCGGGATTTATTCGTCCAAACAACTTACGGTCACTCACCATATTCGTTCCGTAAGTTGTGGACTCATAAAAAATCCCGAAGACAAGTCTTCGGGATAAATATTTTTGCGTCTTCGCGCCTGCCTGCCGGCAAGGCAGGGTATCTTTGCGCTTTTGCGATACTTCTGCGATTCCGCGGTTACAATCTTCTCCCATCTAGCCTTTGACAATCGGTTTCGGAATTCCTGTCTTGCGTCAGGCAGGTCGCCGAATCTGTCTCGCCAGCACTCTCTGGCGGACTCGCGGACTTTACCGCCGGTGGGGAATTTCACCCTCTCCCGAAGATTAGAGCTTTTTTATATCAAAATAAAATCGCCTTGTCAAGTTTAAATTTCCTGCTATAATATCACGGAATACGAAAGGATGATTCAGGAATATGGAAAATAACCAGAACAAATTAGAAAAAGAGTTAATGGTGTTTTATGAAATTTCGAATGCTATGAGAACTACCCTTAAGTTAGACCAGATCCTCTATATTATACTTACCGGGGTTACTTCTCATGAAGGGCTTGGTTTTAACAGGGCAATGTTATTTCTGGTAAATGAGAAAGAAAATATCTTAGAGGGGAAGATGGGTATTGGTCCTGATACAGGCGAAGACGCCAAAAATATCTGGCATTTGATAGAATCCGAGCAGATGACCCTGGATGAACTTATAGCCGCCTACGATAAGTTCAAGGCGCAGACAGATCCACAGCTTAATAACCTTGTAAAAAACATCAAGTTGCCTTTAAAAGAAGAATCCGGAATTCTTGCTTTAACCTGTCTTGAGGGTATGCCTTTTGAAATAAAAGGAGATACCCCAAGAGAGAAAATTAATGATGAGAGTTTAAAAAAAATACAGTCAACTGAGTTTGTAACCGTCCCTTTAAAGGCAAAGGATAAGGCAATTGGAGTTATACTGGCAGACAACCTTTATACGAAGCGGGCTATAACGAAAGAAGATATCAGGCTTCTGACAATGTTCGCAAACCAGGCGGGCCTTGCAATAGAAAACTCAAGGCTCTATGAAAAAACAGTATTTCTGTCTAACATTGATTCGTTGACAGGCCTTTTTAACCATGGGTATCTTCAAACCGTTTTAGAAGAAAGGCTTAAAGAATCCCAAGCCCAAGGAAAAAAACTCTCTTTCATAATGCTGGATATAGATTTTTTTAAAAATTTTAATGATTCCCTCGGCCATCAAAACGGGGACAGGGTTTTATCTAAGGTAGCAAATGTAATAAAAAATTCGATAAGAGAAACCGACATCGCAGCCAGATATGGCGGAGAAGAGTTTGCTATTATACTGCCGGATACAACAAAAGAAGTAGCATGCGAGATCGCCGATAGAATAAGAATTTCTATTGAGAAGCAGGGTTTTGTAGGGACGGCCGAACAAGTTCCTAAAAATCTTACCATAAGCGCCGGTATATCCACCTTCCCCGAGGACGCTCAGAATAAAGAGGCTATTATAAAAACAGCCGATATGGCGTTATATAAAGCAAAGGGTATGGGAAGAAATAAGACGGTAGGTTTTAGAAGAGAAGGTTGAGTAAGAGTAAAAAATATTAATCTGATGACGCTTTAGTCTGTTCGTCTGACAAGATATGGTCGTCAGGCGTATCGGGTTTTTCATCTACGCCTGCTCCTATACTACATTCCGGTTTAAATCCAATAGGATTATAAGTGTAAATTCCTCCGGCCGGACAAACAGGGGCTCCGCCCTTTATGTAGGCATCTATCTCTGACAGGTCGCTTGGTAAGACAGCGCCCTTTTGGGCATTCGTATCGCTTGCCCACTCACCCTTGGCAAATTCTATTGTTTTTAAATTCTCGACACACTCAAAAGCCTCTTTTAAAATCCTTGCCTTTTTAAAATTAGGGGCTGCGACAGTAGCCATTGTGGATAAGATTGCTAGTACCATAGCCACCTCTATAAAAGTAAATAGTCTCTCATTGTTTAAATTCTCCATCTAAGTTTCTTTTTGCTCTTCTTTAAAAAGGCCCTTTTGCCAGACTTTTTTGAATATCTCTACTAGTTTCGGGTTAAATTGAGTTCCCGAGCAGGAGAGTATTTCTCTTTTTGCATCCTCCGGAGACAATGCCTTCCTGTATGACCTCGTAGAGGTCATAGCATCCAAGGCATCTGCAAGCGCTATTACCTGGGCGCCGTCTGGGATGGCATCGCCTTTAAGACCTTCCGGATAGCCTGTGCCGTCGAACTTCTCATGATGGTATTTTACATATGGTATGCAGCGCTTTATATCCTTTAAGGGCTCAAGTATCTTTGCCGACATTTTCGGATGTTCTTTTATACTGTTCCACTCTTCCTCGCTTAAATCTGTGGTGGTTTTTCTTAATATACTCTCAGGGATTCCTATCTTGCCTACATCATGAAAACGTGCGGCTATATTTATCATATCCAGATCATATCTGGAGAGGCCCGATTCGCTTGCTATGGCGTATGCAAAAAGTATAACCCTTGCCGAATGCCCCCAGGTGTACGGGTCCTTTATATCAATGGTATTTGATATAACACAAACGGTCTCAAAATATATCTCTTCTAATTCTTCTAAGGTCGAATTGAGCATTTTATATAGCCTTGTGTAAAGTATTATCGAGCCCATTATTAAAAAACTTATAATAAATCCTGCTATCACGAGGGGAAACGGCGCTTTATCCGTCAGAATTGTAGGGATATTGAATATGTTTATTACCGTAAAGAAAAGATATGCCCCAAGCGCAGCAAGAAATGCGGTTAGAATAAGAACAACTACGTCTTTGGGCGGCGTCTTTAAAAAAAGCCTGTAGAGTTTAAGAAAAAGGGCTCTTATTATCTCTACGAAAAGCGTGACGGAAAGCACCACTATAAAGCCAAATAACATATCTGAAATCCAGTGCTGGTCCACGGCTGAAAGGGTCACTCCTAATATGGCTCCGCAGAGAAGGCATACAAATACTATTCTAATAAGCGCTCCTCTTATATCTTCCAATGAACCTGCCAAGCTAAAAAAACGCTCAGTCTTAGATATCTGCCTTCCTAATCTTATTATGTCTTTGAAAATATCTTTCTCGTTCTGAGCGGGTAAGGAGGGATTCTGGTCGGGCATATTATACTAATGGGTTATACCTGAAAAGTCTACCTTGACACCACAAAAGCACAAAAATCCGCAAAGGCACAAAGACCTAACGAAAAAATTTTGCGTTTTGGCGGACATTTTGTGTCTTAGCGGTGTTATTAGAATTTTTATGTTTATTATACTGTCTCTTTCAGCGGTTCTTTATTCTCGACCTTCGCATCGCTGAATTTTACAGAAACAATCTTTGAGACCCCCGATTCTTCCATAGTGATTCCGTACATCACATCTGCCGTAGTTATGGTTTTCTTGTTGTGGGTGATAATTATAAACTGCGATATCTTAACGAAGTCCTGAAGCACCCTGCTAAAGCGGTCAACGTTTGATTCATCCAGCGGCGCATCTATCTCGTCAAGAACGCAGAAAGGGCTGGGTTTTACCTTAAAGATTGCAAAAAGCAGCGCAATGGCAGTTAGGGCTTTCTCGCCTCCGGAGAGCAGGGTTATGTTCTGCAGTCTCTTCCCCGGTGGCTTTGCCACTATTTCTATTCCGCTTTCCAAAACATCTTCTCTGTCGATAAGCAGGAGTTCTGCGTCACCGCCGCCAAAAAGCAGCCTTACAAAATTTCTGAATTCTCCCTCTATCTTCTGGAAGGTCTCCATAAAAAGTTCCTTGGTAGTCTTATTTATTTTAGTAATTGCCTGAAGCAGGGAATCCTTTGCATTTACAAGGTCCTGTCTCTGATTTTCAAGAAAGTTATGCCTCTCCATAAGCTCTTTATGTTCCTCGATGGCAACTAAATTTACCGTGCCCATAGCCTCTAATCTGGCCTTCAGTTTTTCTATCTGAACTGTAAATTCTTCCTTGTCTATAGCATCATCAATTGCATCAAGGACAAGTTCTGTCTTATAAATTTCGCTTATCCTATTTTTTATATTTTCGCATTTAAGGTTAATCCCTGTAAGCTCAAGTTCGATATCTTGGAATCGTTTCTTTAGGGTATCAATTTCTATCTCCTTTGCGGAAAAAGTTTCCTTAAGGTTTCCCAGGTCAGCGAATAGGCGTTCTCTTGACGAAATTCTTATTTTTAAATCCTCCTTGATTTTCGAAAGGTTCTCTATAAGCTTTTTGTTAGAATCCTCTAAGAATGCTATCTCCCTTTCCAATGACTCTGACTTAATCCTATAATCGCCCAAGGCCTGCATCTTAGCTGAGCAGGTTTCTTTTTGCTCGGTTAAATTCAGATTTAGTCTTGCAAAACCCTCCTGCAAATTCTTTTCCTTATCCGATATGTTTACGAGGATAGTCCTGTCCTGCGTCAATTTAAGAAGGATGTCTCCTTTTTCTTTTAAATTCTTCTCTATACAAACCTGCAAAGACAAGATAGAGCCTTCCAGATTTTTTTGTTCCTCCTCTGTTTTAACCAATGACGCATTAATGGCCTTTTCTTTCTCCTTTAGCGTATCTTCTTCTTCGGTAATCTCCCCTATTTCAAGGCTCACAAGGGAAAGCTCTTCTTTAAGTCTTTCTACGCCGTTTGTTATATTTTCGTATTCCCGCTGGCTGAACGATAATCTCTCGGACTCTTCCTTTAGATTCTGCCGGTAGAGTTCCAGGCTGGAAGTTAATTGCTCCTCTTCTTTTTTAATAACAGACTCTTTTTCTGATGTAATAAGGTTTTCTTTCTTCAATTCTGAAATCAATTCTCCGAGTTCTTTTATCTTCGATTCCCTTGTTAGGATACTCGTATCTTCTGTAACGGCAGAATAGCCTGCGGATATTAACCCAAATTCCACAATCTCCCTTTGTTCGGTTATGAACATGGCATTTTTATCCTTACATAAACTAATAGCGGCATCAATATCCTTCACAAGATAGCAATTCCCTATCAGATACCTTATGAGATTCCTTATTTTTCCGCTGCAATTGACAAGTTCAAGCACACTCTTTAGGTTAGTACCTTCAAAAGAAGTTTCCTTGGAAGGATTATTAAAAAAATCCAGGATAAAAAACTTAGCGGAGCCTACTCTCTTCTCTCTCAAAAATTCCGTAAGCCTTCTGGCATCATCGAGTGAGTCAACCACAATACCCTCAAGGTTCCCCCCAAGGGCGAGTTCCACTATCAGTTCGGAATCTTTCTGGGGCTCTATGAGTTCTGAGAGAACACCCATAACACCATTCGATTTTATCTGACCGTTTTGCAGGGCACTAAGCAACGCCCTTGTGCCGGCAGAAAACCCCTCGTGTCTTTTTTTCAGGTCCAATAAAAACTCAAGTTTCGACTCGTATCCTGCAAGTTTCGTATTATTCCTGTTTATAGCCTCTTGCAGTTCCTCAAGCTGTGATTTGAGCATAGTTAGCTTGCTCTGGGTCAAATTACATATATCGGTTATCGAATTCACCTTTTCTCTATAAGAGTTCAATCCCTCAAGAGCCGCATTGGTCTTTAACGCAAGTAAATCATATTCCTTTGATACGTTCTCTTTTTCTATATTAAGCCGCCTGTGGCGCGACAGGGCATTCTGAAGGTTGGTGGTTAATTTCACAAGCTCGTTCTTTAGATTAGTATGAGCCTTTGCGGATTCCATAAGGGCAATTTTATGCTTTGCAATTTCATCTGTGTCGTTTTTTATCAGATTTTCTATCTCACCAAGCCTATTTTCATTCTCCGAGATTTCTTTTTGCCTTGAATCTCTACCAGTCGTAACCCTTTCTAAATCCTGCGAATGGACTTTTAACTCATTCTCTAACTGGCATAACTTATCCTTTATGGATTTAATCTCGTTTTCGGTCAAAGAAATACTATTCTGGTATTCTGCTATCCTCTCTTTATTGCTGGAGATTCTGTTTGAATTTAGCGCCTGCTGATTCTCTATATTAAGGTTTTCCTTATCCAGACTGTCAAGCTCATTTTCAAGTTTGGACAGTTCTGCGCTTAAAAGGATTATACTGTTTTTTAGCTCGTTATAGCTGAACTCTATTTTAGCCCTTGAGTCTTTCAGTATATTTAATTCATCCTCAATCTTTGCCTTTTGGCTGGAAAGTTTCATATACTCATTTGAGGCAAGTTTAACTTCAAGGGATTTTAATTCCTCAAACCGCGCTTTATAAATCTCTGCCTTTTTTGCCTGACGCTCTATAGAATTCAACTGGCGGCTTATTTCTGTTATTATGTCGTTTACCCTGAGGAGGTTCTGCTCTGTCTGTTCGAGTTTCCTGAGAGCCTCTTTTTTCTTTGACTTATACTTCGTTATCCCTGATGCTTCTTCAAATACAAAACGCCTGTCCTCGGGCTTTGAGCTTAGTATTAGGTCTATCTTGCCCTGCTCAATCAGGGAATACGCCTCTGTTCCTATCCCTGTGCCCATCAGAAGCTCTGTTACATCCTTAAGCCTTACAGGCGTTTTATTTATCAGGTATTCTGACTCGCCTGAGCGAAACAATCTTCTGGTAATCACCACTTCATCAAAATCTATAGGAAGGACTCTTTCTTCGTTTGAAAGGACAAAGGATACCTCGGCGAAATTTAGAGCGTCTTTGGTTGCTGAGCCATTGAATATAACATCCTCCATATTGGAACTTCTAAGCGCCTTGGCAGACTGTTCTCCCAGAACCCACCTTATGGCGTCAGCGATATTACTCTTTCCGCATCCATTGGGCCCGACGATTGCGGTTACGCCCGGTTCGAATGCGAGTTCGGTTTTTTCGGCAAAGCTCTTAAATCCGAATAATTCTAATTTTTTGAAATACATATTTTTAGTATATCACAACCAACGAAAAATTATTATTACTTTTTCAATACTTCCTTAAACCTTGCTGTCAGAGTCGGAACAATTTCAAACAAATCGCCGACTATTCCATAGGTCGCCACCTTGAATATAGGCGCGTATGGGTCCTTGTTTATTGCTACTATCGTCTCAGATGACTGCATTCCTGCCAGATGCTGAATCTGGCCTGAAATACCGCAGGCTATATACAATTTTGGGCATACCGTCTTTCCGGTCTGGCCTACCTGATGGGAATAGGCTATCCAGCCGCTGTCAACCGCAGAGCGAGATGCAGCCACGGCGCCGCCAAGAGCCACAGCAAGTTCCTCTATTAATTTGAAATTCTCTGCCTTTTGTAGGCCTCGACCGCCGGAAACTATTATATCTGCCTCAGCGAGATTAACTGTTTGAGTAAGCTCCATAACAATATCCAAGAGTTTTGTCCTTGAAGAGTACTCTGTATCAGGATATTGCTTTATTATGATTTCTCCTTTTCTATCATTTTTAGATATAGCCTCCTTCATAACCTTATGCCTGACAGTTGCCATTTGCGGGCGAAAACCGGGGCATATAATGGTTGCCATTATATTCCCACCAAACGCAGGCCTTGTCTGAAGAAGGAGTTTATTTTCCATATCTATATCAAGAGCCGTACAATCCGCTGTTAAACCTGTATTAAGTTTAACTGCTACCCTTGAGATAAGAGACCTACCAATAGAGGTTGCGCCGCAGAGTAAAATCTCCGGTTTATATTCCCTTATAAGGTTAACAAGGATGTTTGTATAAGGCTCATCCTGATAATCCTTCAGAAATGAAGAATTTACCAGATATACCTTGTCTGCGCCTCTGGATATAAGTCCACTTGCCTTCTCGTTTAAATTCTCTCCCAGTAGAACCACGCAGAGTTTTGTATTCAACTTATCTGCCAGTTTTCTTCCCTCGCCCAATAATTCATATGAAACCGGCTGAATTACAGATTTCTTCTGCTCACAGAATACCCATACCTCTTTATATTCAGCTAAAACCTCTGTCAGCTTTTTATCCTTCGTGAGTATTATTGCCTTAAACTTGCAGCTCTCAACGCAGGCGCCGCAAAGGGTGCATTTTTCAAGGTCAATAACCGCTATCTTATCAATTATCTTTATGGCGTCAAAGGGGCAGGACTTTATGCATAACCTGCATCCTGTGCACTTCTCCCTTATAACCTTAATATTCTCTTCGCTCATTTGAACTGTATATTGTCTTTAAGCAGGGATACTAATTTTTCAACGGTTTCATCTGTGGAACCGTTCAGAATAACCCCGCCTGTTCTGACCGGCGGGGTAAAGATTTTTATGACCTGAGTAGGTGAGCCTTTTAGACCAATTTTTTCTGGGTCTAAATTTAAATCCTGGCTTGTAAGCTTTTTTATCACGTAATTCTTGGCGCGCAGTTTTCCTTTTAAAGAGGGAAACCTTGGGGTATTTATTTCCTTTACAACCGTGATAAGGCAGGGAATACCTGACTCTATAATCTCATAGCCCTCTTCCACCATGCGCTCTGCCTTTATATACCCCTCTTTGATATCCTCTATCTTTTTTACAAAGGTTATCTGGGGGATGTCAAGCCATACTGCTATGCCGGGGCCAACCTGTGCGGTATCGCCATCCATCGCCTGCTTGCCGCATATCACTATGTCAAACCCTCCTATTTTTTTAATGGCTCTTGAAAGGGTATAACTGGTGGCAAGGGTATCGCTTCCTGCAAATGCCCTGTCAGAAACAAGATAAGCCTCATCAGCCCCCAAAGAAATGGCCTCCCTGAGCGATTCCTCTGCCTGGGGAGGCCCCATTGTTAGGACGGTTACAGTGCCGCCTAATTTTTCTCTTATTCTTAACCCCTCTTCAAGCGCATACATATCAAAGGGGTTTATAATACTTTTAACCCCTTCTCTTATCAGGGTATTTGTCTTTGGGTCTATCCTTACATCCGCAGTATCCGGAACCTGTTTTATACATACGAAGATATTCATTTAAAGGCAGTATTATCCCGGATTTTTCAATAGAAAAATCCGCCTCGAGCGAAGCGAGAGGCCGCTCGGTCAAATTCAACGAGAATTTGACCGGCTTAGCGGGGTATCCCAAATTTTGCTAGCGCAAAGTGCATGCACAAAATGATGCAATCGAAAAATCCGGGATACCTTGCAAAATCGACAAAATCTTCGCCGGATTTTGTCGCGCAACCCCTTCGGGGCAAATTTTGCTATTGCAAAATTTGGGATTATTTGAGCGTTTCTTTTATTAGATTTAGCGCTATGACGCTTCGTTGAATCTGGTTAGTGCCTTCGTATATCTGGGTTATCTTCGCATCCCTCATATATTTTTCTATCGGATAGTCTCTCATATAACCGTATCCGCCGAATATCTGCACTGCATCTGTCGTAACCTTCATAGCCATATCAGAGGCAAATAGCTTTGCCATTGCGGATTCCCTTGCTATCTTGGTATGGCCTTTATCTATCATACGGCTTACCGCATAGACAAGCGACCTCGCAGCCTCAACCTGGGTAGCCATATCCGCAAGCATAAACTGAACCCCCTGGAATGAGGAGATAGGCTGGCCGAATTGGGTGCGTTCCTTTGAGTATTTTACTGCGAGGTCAAGCGCTCCTTGCGCAATTCCTACCGCCTGGGAGGCTACGCCGGGCCTGGACATATCAAATGTCTTCATCGCAACGATAAATCCCATTCCCTCTTTTGCCAAGAGGTTTTCTTTTGGAACCTTGCAGTCCGTAAAGACAAGCTCCCTTGTAGCCGAGGCCCTTATACCCATCTTCTTCTCTTTCTTCCCAAAACTAAATCCCTCAAAGTTCTTTTCCACAATAAAGGCACTTGCCCCACGTGCCCCCTTTTTCCTATCTGTAATTGCTATTACGGTATAAACCTCTGCCTCTCCGCCGTTGGTTATCCATTGTTTTGTTCCGTTTAAGTAATAGTGGTCTCCTTTTAGGGTAGCGGTTGTTTGTATTGCGCCTGCATCGCTTCCTGCGCCTGCCTCGGTCAGGGCAAAGGCAGCAAGCTTTGTCCCTTTCGCCAAATCAGGCAGATATTTTTTCTTTTGAGTTTCATTTCCAAACAGAAGAATAGGATAGGTTCCGAGTGCGCTGGCGGCAAAAGATACTGCAACTCCGCCGCAGGCCTTTGAGAGTTCTTCGGTTACTAAAACCAATTCCATAACACCGCCGCCTGTTCCGCCATATTCCTGCGGGATATATACCCCGAATAAATCCGAGTCTGACAGCACCTTCATTATCCCCCATGGAAATTCCTCTGATTCATCCAGAGTAGCTGCAACCGGCCTTATCTTTTCATCTGCTATTCTTTTAGCCAGATCCTTTATCATTATCTGTTCTTCGGTAAGTAAGTAGTCCATAATCATCCTCTTTTAATATTTAGTAGCGAGTAGAGAGTAACAAGTCAAAAAAAATTTCTCGCTACTTGCTACTTGTTACTTTTTAACTAAAACTCTTTAACGCTAAAACCGCATTATGCCCGCCAAAACCCAGGGAGTTGCTTATTGCTGCTCTTATCTTTGCTTTCCGCGAAACATTCGGAACATAATCAAGGTCACACTCCGGGTCAGGATACTCATAATTGATTGTGGGAGGAATAACGGATTCTTTTATTGCCAGGGCGGTTGCAATAAATTCTACTCCGCCTGCTGCGCCTAATAAATGCCCTGTCATAGACTTTGTGGAACTAACCGCTAATTTTTTTGCGTGAGCGCCGAACGCGTTCTTTATGGCGAGTGTTTCAATCTTGTCATTCAGTTGGGTAGATGTGCCGTGAGCATTTATGTAATCTATATCCTCGGTATTAAGCCCCGCGTCCTCTAGCGCCATACGCATAGCATTTGCAGCGCCCTTGCCATCCGGGCACGGCGCAGTCATATGATAGGCATCTCCTGTCAAGCCATATCCTGCCATCTCGGCATAGATATTAGCAGACCTCCTCTTTGCATGTTCGAGTTCTTCCAATATGACAATCCCTACGCCCTCTCCCATTACAAAACCGTCTCTTTCCCTGTCAAACGGCCTTGAGGCGCGGCCTGGTTCAGAGTTTCGGATTGAGAGTGCCTTCATAGAGCAGAATCCGCCGAAACCAAGTGGGGTTATACAGCTCTCTGTGCCGCCTGCTATCATCATATCTGCATCCTGCCTTTGAATTATCCTGAAGGCATCTCCTATGGCATGATTTCCTGTTGCGCAGGCAGTTGCTACGCATGAATTTGGACCCTTTACACCCAGCGATATGGCAACCTGTCCCGGAGCCATGTTAACTATCAGCATCGGTATAAGAAAAGGGGTTATCTTTGAGGGGCCATTCTCCAAAAACACATTATGCTGCTGTTCAATGATACGCAAACCTCCGATGCCGGAGCCTATAATAACCCCTATCCTATCAGGGTTTTCCTTGCCGAGGTCAACGCCGGCATCAGCTATTGCCATTTTACTTGCGGCTACGGCGAACTGGACGAATTTGTCCATACGCTTTATTTCCTTGGGGCTTAAAAATGGGGAGGGGTCAAAGTTTTTGACTTCTGCGGCTATTTTGGAGGGGAAATCCTTTGTGTCAAAGGCACTGAGTAATCCGACACCGCCTCTTCCTTCTATAAGGCTCTTCCAGAATTCGTTCTTTGTGTTGCCGACAGGAGATATTGCCGCAAGACCCGTGACTACTACGCGCCTTTTCATTTAGGTTACTTTGGCTTTTTTCTCCTCTATATACTGTATTGCCTGGCCAACGGTCGTAATCTTCTCGGCATCTTCATCAGAAATCTCTATTTGGAATTCTTCTTCAAATGCCATAACCAATTCCACAGTATCTAAAGAGTCTGCGCCAAGGTCGTTTACAAAGGAAGATTCTGGCGTAACCTCTTCGGGCTTTACGCCCAACTGCTCAACTATTATTTCCTTAACCCTGTCTGCCACTTGTGACATTATTTTTTCCTCCTTTAATAAGCACGTGGCTTATGGAACGTTAGTGAACATAAGTCACTGTGCGCATTAAACCCTTGACATTTTTTAAGTTTAGGATTGCTTTTGGCAGCAAGTCATATTTCAAAAATGTCAAGGGTAAATTCGACCAAACAACTTATGTTCATCATCTACCTGACAACAAGATAGACATTCCATAAGTTGTGGTCTCATTTACATATTCATTCCGCCGTCTATGCGGATTACCTGTCCGGTTATGTAATCCGCGTTTTCTGATGCTAAAAATAAAGCCAAGTTTGCAACGTCTTTGGCGCTTCCAAATTTTGCAAGGGGTATAAGTTTTAACATTTCAGACCTTATCTGGTCACTAAGAGCCGCTGTCATATCCGTCTCTATAAACCCAGGCGCAATCGCATTAACAGTTATGCCGCGTGGAGCAAGTTCTTTTGCAACTGATTTTGTGAAACCTATGAGTCCTGCCTTGGAGGCGGCGTAGTTTGCCTGGCCGGGGTTACCTATAATTCCGATGATGGAGGCAATGTTTATTATTCTACCCGAACGCTGTTTAAGCATAACGGCTGACACTAACTTCGTGCAGTTAAAGGCGCCTTTCAGGTTGATGTCTAATACCAAATCCCAGTCAGTTTCCTTCATTCGCACTAAAAGTGCGTCTCTTGTTATGCCTGCGTTGTTGATAAGTATATCAATCCTTTTAAATTTGTCAAGGGTTTTATTGACCATATCCTGCACCTGGGACCCATTTGTCACATCTACTTTTAAGGCAAGGACTTGCACCCCCATATCCTTTAATTCTATTTCTGTCTCAGACAAAAGAGACTCATTTATATCGCATATTACTATATGAGAGCCCTCTCTGGCAAAGACAGTGGCTATCTGTTTACCTATGCCCCTTGCGCCGCCTGTAATTACAGAAACCTTGTCTTTAAACAACATCTCACATTCCTCCTTATGAGCACGCAACTTATGCCTGCCTGCCGGCAAGGCAGGGTCATTCTGCGCTTTTGCGGTTTTATTCTGCGTCTTTGCTGTTGCCCCTTTAGAGAATTCCAGGGCTTAACGATTTTTGTGAAGCCTTATAGAGAGTTCGCTTTCTATATTTTTTATATTTTCCTTTATAAGAGCGGTTAAAGTACTGGAGGGATATTTGTTTAAAATAGATTTATACTCATTCAGGGAATTTGTTAGGTCTCTCTTAGCATAATACAATTCTGCTAAATAGGTCTTTAGTCTTATAGTTTCTGGATTTTCAGGATATATGCTTATAAGTTCTCTCAGTCTTTCTATGGAATAATCTATGTTGTTAAAAGAAGTGGTGTAATACATCTTGCCTAATTCGGCGTATGCCCTATTTGACCACTCATCGTAAAAAATACCTCTTGTAAGTAGTTCATATTCGGCTTTAGCCTTATTAAAATCAGCCTCAGCCTCAAAGGTCTTTGCTATCCTGAAACGGCCATAATTTGCCGTATTGCTGTTTGGAAGATTGAGCAGCTTCTGATAGAGCTGTCTGGCAAAGTGCCATTTCTTCGCAGAATAAAACCTCTCCGCTACCTCTTTTAGTTCATCCTGGGCCTCTTCCATAGCCTTTGCTATTTTGATGTCAAAATAAAGCGCATAAAGACCGGAAGAAACCCTGTAGTCTCTTAAATCAAACTTATCATGGGCTTCGTTGCGGAGTCCTCCCAATACCGCCTGTGCTGTTTTCTTGTCTGAAATATTTATAAACTCCTCTTTCAGTTTTAAGGCGTAATCCTCCAACCCCATATTCTCAAGAGAATCAGACAGTTCATTTAGTTTAGATATATTTACCGAAGAACTATCCGAATAAGCCGCAAGCAGGCTAACAACCTTTTTAATGGTCTGGTGTACATCATCAGGTCTAAATCTCCCGATATCAATTAGCAATTTTGTAAATAAGAGCTCTGTGCTTAACAGTTTATCGGGCTGGTCTTTAAGTAATTGAGATATAATATTATCCGCTTCAGCATAATAAAGAGGTTTATCCTTCAGGTATGTCCTGAAGGAATCCAAGGTAGGATCCTTTCTTAATTTTTCTATCTCTTCTATATATGTTCTTGCAAGGAAATATTTAAGAATACCAACCCTTCTCTTGTCAGAAATAGAATTTATATAGGAGCTTACTGCAGAGATAAAATTTTTAAACTGAAGCGGTGTTTTTGGCGCCTTCCATATTTTCTCAAAAACCTCGCTATAGCTGTCAAAGGAATCAACCTCTCTTAATTCCTCTAAAAATACTCGCTCGTCGAAGTCGCTCTTTAGGGGTTTGTTGGTTTTCGCATCTTTAAAACCCGCTGATTTTATGGCACGTTTTATATTTGTATTTTTCATAAAAGCGTCCCAGACCAAGGCTGTCCGAGCATTCTCAATCATTATAAGCGTTATCCCTGCGCCAAGGCCGTAGTATATACCCGAATAAAAACCTGTATCCAGATTAAAGGAATCCTTGAGCCCATATTTACCCCAGAGTTCTGGATTATGATATACGAGATACCTTAAAGCATCTAACGACACAAAGGGAGTAAACGGCATTGAGCCTGCAGGACCGGTCGGAGAAATAGTGCCGTTAAATACAGGATTCTTGGAACCGCACGGAGGAACTCCGTAATGCATTATGTACTCATCCGGCATTTTCATAGAGGTGATACCCCAGCTATTAGGCCCAAAGGTGCTAAATCTATCTGAATTATCTATGCAGAAAGTTCTGTTTGCCAGTGTGGCGCTTGCTGAATTCTTAAACCAGTCAATTCCCTCTTTGTCTATCATTCCTCTAAAATCGAAAAATCCGTGGGCGTATTGGTAGGTAAAGAGTGCGCCGTGCCAGGATATCACAAACGGCTCGCCTTTTGCATACCCTGCCTTTTCTCTCTTAAAGGAGTAGAATACCTCCGGGCTCAGACCGTGAGAGGTAGAGCCTATGCTCAGAAGGGCCAGGAGCATAGCCTCATCCGTATAATAATCCCACCAGGAATCCAGAAATTTTCCGTCAGGAAACCAGCCCATATAGAAATGATTTTTATGCTCCTTTGATGTCTTATCTAAGAACTTGTCCCATCTTATTGAACTGTATAGCTTGTCCGCGGCTATTTTAACCTTATCCCCAAAATATTCTCCGCAGGCTATTGCTCCACTTACAAGTATGGCGGTGTCAACGGTGGAAATTTCACAGTCGCCAAATCGTCTTGCTGTATCTGCATCAAGAAAATGACAGAACCCGTCTTTTCCCTCTGCCACAACCTTAGACTTGTTTTTAGGGTCTGTCAAGAATGTATCAATAGCCTTATAGGCTCTTTTGGCTGCCCCTTCCTCATCAATCCATCCATTCTTTGCGCCTATAGCAAGTGCTGCAAGCCCAAAACCAGTAGAGGCTATGCTTGAATAAGTGTCATAACTGTTATCTAAAAATAAACCCGTGACTTCGGACTGATTATCCTTGAAAAAGTTAAACGCCTTTTCTTCTATTTTTAACAAGAATTCCTCGTCTCTTAATTCCTGTATGCCTACAGGCCCCACCATCTCGGTTTTGGCTTCTTTCCCATCTACAGAGGTTGAAACCGCTCTAAAAAAGTACTTTTTATCAGGCGCCAATGGAAAAGTATCAAGGCTTGCCTTATAACTGATATCGCTCCTGTCGTAGTCAAAACCTATTATCCTCCAGTTTACGCTGTCAGGGCTATACTCAAACCTTACGGATTCAGGGCTCGGGCCTTCCCCTTCGCCTTTACAATCTATCGAGAGTTCAACTACCCCCTTAAGCAAACTTGACTTCGAAATCTTAGTCTTGTTTATTCTGAAGGTGCCTAAGTTAGGGCTGTTAAGCGGCGCGGTTTTTCCTCCTGACAAATAGGGTTTATCAAGATAACCAAAGAGCAACTCGTCTATAAATACTTCACCTATATTATTTCCTGTATTTGAATGTTTAAATACAAACACCAGTTCCAAAATCTTAGCAGGATCGCTTATTTCCTTAAAGGCAGAGAAAGGAATCATTATTTTTTTCCAATTCCCGGAAAGCCTTTCCTTTAAAAAATCTCTAAGGTTTATGCTCGCAGCAACATCTTCCTTTATGTTAAATATTCTGTCGGAGTTTATATCCTGATGCAGTTCGAGTTTGATATTCCCATCAAATTTATCATCCCCTCTTATCCAGAATGAAAGATAATTGCAATCGCTTAGGTAGGCAGTGCCTGTTATCCTTCCTAAATTATCCTCTTTGCCTAATTTTATCCAGAAGTAGGCAAAACTATTCCTTTCTTTTACATCAAAAGAAACCCTAAGAGAATTTCCGAAATTACCAAATGTTACACCCTCCTTACTTACAAATTCAAGCCTGCAGACTCCGGGAGGGGTTTTTTTGGAATCGAAATATCCGCCAAGTGAGTTAGAAAAAACCCCCATGTTAAAATCATCCATCAGAATAGTCTTATTTGAAGTGGCGTGGCCAGAGGGCATAAAACCACACATTGCAACTAACACAAGTACACTTATAAAGAATTTTTGTTTAAACATATCTCTTCGATATTGTTTTTAACTCAAAATTTGCAATAGGAATCAAATGTCTCTGTAGCTTAACAGAGTATATCCTTGCATCAAAAAGAGATAGTGCAAATTTTGCCTTACGGCAGCCCATTTTCAATGGGCTGGGTTAACCCAGCCTCTTCTTTAGAAGGGGCTGTCCGAGGGACAAATTTTTTTAACAAAAATTTGGGTTAAAATCCTCTATGCTTTTAGCATCCTCTATGTTATACACAACCGCCTCTGGAGCTATCTTTCTTATCAGCCCCCTTAAGACATTCCCGGGCCCTATCTCTATGAATTTAGAAACACCGTTTGATAGCATATAGCGAACCGACTCCCCCCATTTAGTTGTATGATTTACTTGATTTATCAGATTATCCTTTATAACCGTAGGTTCACTTACAGCATTCGCAGAAAAATTGCTTATAACGGGTATCCTTGCAGAGGAAAAATTAACCTGCTCTATATAGGATTTTAGTAAATCTCTGGCCTCATTCATCAGGGAAGAATGAAACGGGCCGCTCACATCAAGTACAAATGTTTTCTTTGCGCCCAACTGTTTGCTTAGTAAGGCTGCATTTTCTACATCAGGTATTTTTCCTGATATAATCACCTGACCCGGTGAATTAAGATTTGCTATTTCGGTGTTTGTCCTTTTACATACCTCATTTACCTCTTCAATAGATATGCCCAGTATAGCAAGCATCTTACCCGGGTTTTTCTGGCTGGCTTCCTCCATAAAAATCCCTCTTTTTCTCACCAACCCAACGGCATCCGAAAACTCAAGCACCCCTGAAGCCACCAGCGCAGAATATTCTCCCAGGCTTAAACCTGCTGTAAAAACGGGCTCACCTAAAGCCTTAGCGTATAAACCCTCAAATATTCTTAGAGCCGCTATGCTTACAGTTAAAATTGCAGGCTGGCAGTTGGGGGTCTTGGATAATTCTTCCTGCGGGCCATTAAAACAAAGCTCGCTTAAGTTAAAATCTAAGTTCTTGTCTGCTTTGTCGAAAATTCCCTTAGCAATGGGGAAACCTTCGTATAAAGACTTCCCCATTCCCGCATATTGGGCGCCCTGGCCCGGAAAAACATAGGCAAACCTTACCATTTTAAGACAATGGACCCCCAGGTAAGACCGGCGCCGAAGGCGACCAAAACCACAATGTCGCCCTTCTTAATCCTGCCTGAAGATACTGCCTCATAAAGGGCAACTACTGTTGAGGCTGCCGACATATTTCCGTATTTGTCTATATTGAGAAAAGTTTTATCCTTAGAAATACCCATTTTTTTAAGTGCGGCTTCTATTATCCTTATATTTGCCTGATGGGGTATAAGACAGGCTACATCCTTACAGGTAAGCCCTGCCTTTGAGAGCGCCTTGGTGGCAGCATCTGTCATCTTGCGGACTGCGATTTTAAACACTTCATTGCCTTCCATCTTTACAAACCCGAGTTTATCCTCCAGGGTTTTTGGCGTAAGGGGTAATCTTGAGCCTCCTGCTGGAACCTTTAAGACCTCTGCCTTGGTTCCATCTGAACCGGTATATATGGACAATATACCCCCCTCATTTACCATTCCCAGGACGCAAGCGCCTGCTCCATCTCCAAACAGGACACAGGTGGAACGGTCCTGCCAGTCAACGAATCTGGATAAAACCTCTGCGCCTATCACAAGTGCATACTTGAGAGGGTTGCTTCTAATGTAATCGCTTGCAACAGAAACTCCAAATATAAATCCCGAACAAGCGGCATTTATATCGTAACAGGTAGCCTCTTTTATGCCCAGCTTTGCCTGGACAATGCAACTGGTGGAGGGCATCAGCATATCGGGCGTTACGGTTGCAACTATTATAATGGAAATATCCTCTTTTTTTATCCCGGCGTTTTTTATGGCAAGGCTTGCGGCGCCTGCCGCAAGGTCGCTTGTGGCTATATCAGGCGCAGCTATACGCCTTGAACTTATACCCGTTCTTGTCCTTATCCATTCGTCGCTTGTATCAACCATCTTCTCAAGGTCAAAATTTGTGAGCACTTTTGGCGGAAGATATGTGCCAAGACCTATTATACCTACTCTTTTATCTTTCATTAATAACCTCTTACCACGAAATACAAAATCCAAACTATCGTACAGTTATCATCTCTATAATCTTTTCGTTTATTCTATGCGATACAAACTCAGATGCCACCCTTATAGCATTTCTTATTGCCCTGCTGGAGGAGCGGCCATGACTAATAATACATATACCGTCCACCCCAAGAAGAGGGGCGCCGCCGTATTCGGCATAATCTATTTTTTTCTTTAAGGTTCTAAAGGCAGGGATACTCAAAAAAGCGCCTATCTTTGTAAGCAGGTTTCTCTTTAATTCCCTTTTTAGCAGCTTACTTATAGTCTCAGCCAGGCTCTCCGAGACCTTGAGCACCACATTTCCCACAAGACCGTCGCAGACGATAATATCGCTTTTACCTGTAAAGATATCCCTTCCCTCCACATTGCCTATAAAGTTAATCTTTGCGGACTGCAGGAGTTTATATGTTTCCTTTAAGAAATCCGTCCCCTTTGACTCTTCCTCGCCCACGTTCAATAACCCCACCCTTGGTTTTTCTTTATTCAATATATGTTCAAAATAAATCGTTCCCATAATCGCACACTGATAAAGGTGTTCCGGCTTGGGGTCTATGTTTGCGCCCACGTCTATTAATAAGCTTACATCGATAAGATTAGGTACTATAACGGCAATGGCTGGCCTTTCAATGCCTTTTAACAGGCCGAGCATCAAAACAGCTGCGCAGGTAACCGCGCCAGTATTGCCGGCTGAAACAAAGGCATCTGCCTTTTTCTCCTTCAAAAGATTAATGCCTACGTTGATGGATGAATCCTTTTTTCTCCTGACGCTTATGGCAGGAGACTCATCCATATCTATTACTTCGCTGGCATGGACTATGTCTATTTTTTCTCTGGGATAATTATATTGAGAGAGTTCTTTCTCTAATTTTTCTTTGTCGCCGGTTAGAATAATGTTTAAGCCGTTCTCATTGACTGCCTCCACGGCGCCCTTTACAGTGACAAAAGGCGCATTATCGCCTCCCATACCATCAACCACAATCTTCAAGTTTTTAATTCTCCCTAGGTTTTATAAAACGCCCGGTTAAGAAAGACTATTTTGTTTTCTTCTCTTTCTTCTCATCTTTAAACTCTATAAATTTTATCCCTTTATAGTATCCGCAGACCGGGCAAATCCTGTGAGGCATTTTTATAGTTTTACACTGCGGGCACAGAGACAAATTGTTTTTCTTTAGTTTCAGATGAGTCCTGCTCTTATCGCGCCTTGATTTGGAATGTCGTCTTTTTGGTAATGGCATAATAAATCTTCCTCCTTTTTTGCAACCGCTGAAACGCAAAATTTGTAACCACTAAATCGCAAAATTAGTAAACGCCGAAACACAGGAGTTTTTCTTTGCGCCTTTGCGCCTGCCTGCCGTCAGGCAGGGATATTTTGCGCTTTTGCGGTTACTCCTTTTTAAATTTTACAGCCACAGGGCCCTTCATTTAAATCCTTACCGCATTTCGTGCAAAGCCCCTTGCAGTCTTTGGAACATAAAATCTTTATGGGATAATCCAGCAATATCTCTTCTCTTATGTCATTACTGATATCTATGGTGTTTTCGCCTTTTAACTCAAAAAATAATCTTATTGATTTTTCAAGGGGTTTCTTAAATTCCTTGAGGCATCTTGAACAGGTAAGAATAAAAACCGAGTTAATCTCTCCCTCTACCGATAAATTCTCCCTGTCCTTTGTTACAACTACCTTGACTCTCAGCGGTTGGGCAAAACTTATATCCGGCCTGTTAAGTTCCCAGGCTATAGCATCAAGGGATTCGCTTAAGCTAAGCCCGGCATCCAGAATCTCATTTACCCGTATCTTCACCCCGCACCTTCTCCTTTATATAATTTTATTTTAGCCAATTTAAGAACTATCTCTCCTTGGTAATGTCTGTGGCTAATTCTTGTTTCAACCTAGGTTTAATGTCGAATTCTTAAATGACAAATGTCGAATGAATGTCTAATTCCTTATGTAATGCTCCCCATTAGTCAAGCTAGATTTTAGTAGCAAGCAACAACTGTTCT
>CAZDNS010000025.1:0-22788 GCA_964506845.1 uncultured Planctomycetia bacterium
CCTGACGGCAAGGCAGGTTTGGCAGGCGGGCATTCGGCTTGCCTTCTCCTACAAGCACCCCCAACCCCTTAAAGGGGATAGAGCTTTTGCTACTTACGGAGAAGCCTCGCCTCATAAACTTACTCTCTTATGCTCGCTCCAAGAATTGGTTGCTTTTTTTAAGATTGCTTCAAAAAATCACTCGCAGGGAACCCTTCAATTAGTCCCTTCCTCTATATGTATCAGGAAGGACTATCCTTGTAGGATTACACACTTTTTGCTTATAATGTCTATCGAAGAATACGCTCTCTTGAATTTTTTAGATTTTATGCTATACTTAAGTTAGGAAATAGGATTGCGATAAAGGCAAACCATTTCGAAAGAATGGGACCCCTGTACCACGAAGTGTACAGGGCGATGCATCCAAAGTGGTGCATTGGCAAAGCCACAGATCCTTAATGTTAGGATAGCTGGGCTGCCGCAAAGAGGAGCATTAACAAACCCACCAATCGAAATGGTGGGTTTTAAATTTTACAGGAAAGGTGGTGAGTAAGATGAGATACTTAGTAGTAACAGTTCTAATATTGAGTTTGCTTTTTACGGCAGGGTGTACCACCACTCAAAAGGCTGCCTCAATAGGCACTCTTATTGGAGCCGGCACAGGCGCGATAATAGGCTATCAGTCAGGGCATGCAGAAGGCGGTGCTGCAATAGGCGGTGCGGTTGGCGCGGCAACCGGAGCCCTTGTAGGGCATTATATCCTGGAAGAGAAATAATCGTTTTCGTATTAGACCCTTCCTTATGAGGTATAGGAAGGTCTACCCTGCGGGGTTAGAGTTTGAGTTTGCGTAGAAAAGCATAGAGTAATATTTTAATATAAAAAGCACAGCGAGGACTGTGCTTTTTTATTTTTTAGATTTCCTTATTTTATTGACTGGAAAATTCATAAGTGATAGACTATTATCAAGATATGAAAATACCTAACAGGAAAAAGTAGCGGAAGATAAAATTTACCAAATGAAAAAACCGGGAAGGGCGTTTATCGGCACATCCGGCTGGTTCTACGAACACTGGTTTGGAAGATTTTATCCATCGGGTCTGTCCAAAAAAGTATTATTGCCCTATTATTGCAACTATTTTAATACAGTGGAATTGAATAACAGTTTTTATCATCTTCCTACCGAAAACGCTGTCAAATACTGGAGAGAAAACACCGGCAAAGATTTCTTATTCAGCGTTAAGGCAAGCCGCCTGATAACACACTACAGAAGACTTAAAAATATTAATGAATTACTTAACTCCTTTTTAGACAGAATGTCTTTACTTAAAAGGAAATTGGGTCCTGTTCTTTTTCAGCTCCCCCCTGGTTTCTCAAAGAATGTAAATACCCTTAAAAGATTTCTTGCAAAACTCCCCAAGAGATTAAACAAAACAATAGAGTTTAGAGAAGAAAGCTGGATTTGCAAGGAGGTATTCAGCCTTTTGAGAGAATTCAACGTGGCATTTTGCATAATAAGCATGCCGGACTTCCCTTTTGTGTTTGAGAAGACTGCCGATTTCTCGTATATAAGATTTCACGGCAGCCAGGCACTATACGGCTCTGAATACAGCGAGGAGGAACTCATCAGTTTTGCCAAAAGGATTAACGTTTTTTTAAAGGAAGGCATAGATACCTATGTCTATTTCAACAACGACGCAAATGCCTATGCCGTGAAAAACGCGCTTTATCTTAAAAAGATTTTAAAGAATTAAGATGGGAGGATAGACTTATGAAAAAAAATGTTGTGATATTAACAGTATTTATAATTTTGGGGTGTATTAGATTTAGCATGGCTGCGGATGACAAAGTAAAATTACCGCCGGGTTATACCCCTCCTTTTGAATATGAGGCAAGACCCCTGCTTGAGAAACATACAAACCAGATAGATTCTCTAAGCAAGGACATAAGTTCTCTAAAAAATGAGATAAAAAAAATGAAGGATAGTGGCGCATCTTCCCAAAAACAGGGGACAGAATTTAATGCAAAGATTGCTTTTGATAAGCTCGCGAGAGATATAAATTTATTAAAGAGCGAAGTGGCGTCCTTAAAAAATGAATTAGGTATGATTAAGCAAAGCGCGGCCACCCCAAGCGTACCCGCATCGTCTAGCGAGAATATAGCAGGGGATACAAAGATTAAAGGGGGTGCCCAGGAAAGAGATATGAACAATTTGCAGGAAAAAAACTCCAAAGATTGAAGAAAGACTTGGATTATTCGAGACTGCAGTAACAAAATAACAGGTGCTAAAGATGAAAAAATATTTTTATTTAAACTTATGTTATTTATTAATAACCGTTCTAACTATAGGATGTGTTAAAAGGATTATAACAATAGACTCGCAACCTCAAGGTGCCAAGGTATATTTTAATAATACCGCGAAAGGGTTTACGCCCGTTAGTTTTGAATTTACCTCCTACGGGTATGTATCTCTAAGGCTCACTAAAGAAGGTTATCAGGAGTCGAATTACGTTGAGAAAATAAAGGCGCCAAAGTATGAGTATTTTCCGGTGGATTTTATATCCGACAATTTAAATCCAAAAAAGATAAAAGACGAAAGAAAATTTTTCTATACCCTTTACAAAAGAGAAACAATAGAAGAGGAAAAACCCATAGAAGAGATAAAAAAGGAAGAAGATGAAAAATTTAGCCTCTATATAAAGTATCTGAAGGATAAAGACCCTAATATCAGGGCAGATGCCGTCCTAAGGCTTGCTATGCTTGGAAGGAAAGACGCCAGCATTTATCTTTTAGAGGCCTTAAAGGATAAAGAACCGCGGGTAAGAGCAAATTCGCTGAATGCCTTAAGGATACTGACAGGCAGGGAGTCCCTCAACACCCTCATAGAGTTTTTGAGCGATAAGGATGTTTCTGTCAGAAGGCGAGCAATAAATGAACTTGAGGTGTTAAAGGATAAAGAGGCAGTTGAGCATCTTATAAAATTGCTGAAAGACAAGGACTTTCGTATAAGGGGTTCGAGTGTTGAAGCGCTTGGCGCTATCGGGGATAGAAGTTATCTTGATAAGCTTGTTAAGCTATTAAAAGACAAGGATTCGTCTGTGCGCGCCTCGACTGCAGTTACGCTGGGAAAGATGGGGGATAAATATGCGGTTAAGTATCTAACGAAGGTAATAGATGACAGATATATAAGACTTGAGGTAGTAGTAGCGCTTAAGAAAATAGGGGACAAATCCGCAGTGCCATATTTTGTAAGGACGCTCAGGGATTTTAATCCGAAGATAAGGAATGAATCAGCAAACGGGATAAAAGAACTGGCGGATAAAAGCGTTATAGAACTGCTTAAAAAGCGTTTGAATGATAACCGCTGGGCTACCAGACAGAGCACAGCAAAGCTTATGGGAGAGCTTAAGTTTAAAGAAGCGCTTCCATATCTAAAGGAGAGACAAAAAAGAGAAAGAAATAAAAATGTTAAACTCGCTGTTGATGATGCCGTTATTGTGTTGGAAAAGATTTGATAAAAACGTTCAGAAAGAGGGTTGAAAATATGACAAGGAAAATCAGAAACCGAAGACGCAGAAAGCGTATGTCCGGTAAGGCGCACAAGGCTAAAAAATAATTTAGCCATAAGCAATTTGCCGTTAGCTATTTGCCATTAACTATTTGCTATTTAACGGGGAGTAGCGCAGTTTGGCTAGCGCGTTTGGTTCGGGACCAAAAGGTCGGCGGTTCAAGTCCGCCCTCCCCGACCATCCTACGCCTGGCTTGCGCGGGACAGAGAAGTAGGCTTCGGATGGTAAACCATCCTTCGCCAGTAGTGGGCTAAACAGAGAAGCAGGCCTGCTCGCCGAAGTTTTAACGTAGGCGAGCTACGGATGGCAAGCCACTTAGTTTTTTATCCGCCGAAGTGTACTATTATAAATAGCATAATTTGAACGTAGGCGGACGGATGATAGATCAGATTTTAGAGTTAACAAAAACAGTTGCAGAAAGGAGGGGATATGAAAAGGCAAGAGTATTTCTTTATCATTGTTTTTTGTTCAGCTATGTTTTTGTATATGCCACTGTTTGCGCAACAAGGGCCTGGCGACAGAAGAGAAGATGTAAAGGACAGACGGGAGAATGTTCAGGATAGGCAGGAAGACCGCAGTGACAGGCGCGAAGACAGAACAGACCGCAGGGAGGATAGGCAGGACAGGCGCGAAGACAGAAGGGATGCTCGCGAAGACGTCCGGGATGCAAAGCATGAAGGTGGAAGGTTAGACAAATTAGAAGATATCAAAGACAGACAGGAGGATGTAAGAGACAGAACAGAAGATAGGCGCGACAGGCGTGAGGATATAGGAGATCGTCGCGAAGATAGAAGAGATAGCAGAGAAGATGTCAGAGATAGGCGCGAAGATATTAAAGATAGAAAAGAAGACATCAAAGATAGGATAGAAGAGCGCAGCAAGAGGCATGAAGAGATGAAAGAAAAACGGGAGGCCATAAAAGAACGCCTCCAGGATATAAGGGAACGCAGGGAAGAGCGCCGCGATAAATTAGAGGATATAAAAGATCGCAGAGAAGACCGCAAGGATAGAATCGAAGACGCTAAGGATAAAAGAGAAGATGTCCGTGACAGAAAAGAGGATGTCAGGGATAAGCGCGAAGACGTCTGGGATGCAAAGCATGAAGGTGGAAGGTTAGACAAATTAGAAGATATCCGCGATAAGCGGGAAGATGTACGAGATAGACGAGAGGATGTCAGGGACAGGGGAGAAGACCGCAGAGACAGAAGAGAAGATGTAAAAGACAGGCGCGAAGACAGAACAGACCGCAGGGAAGATGTGGGTGAAAGACGCCAAGAAAGAAAAACAGGCGAGTCGCAAGGAATGCATAGAGGTGCTGAGCGCGGTGTCAGAGACTATGGCAAAGGCGAGGGCGCAGGAAAGGGCCAGGGCGGTATGCATAGACAGAGTGGTTCGGGAACTAGCGCTGGTGGCGCAAGGAGTGGTGGCGGAGCAAGAGCCGGAGGCGGAGCCAGCCATAGCGGAGGTTCACATCGCAGCGGCAAAGGCGAAAAGCGCAAATAGAATAAATAAGGACAATGAATTTTAAGACAGTTATTAGTCAATAGCAATTTGAGGTTTTCTTGGTTTAATGTAAATTCTGTTAAATTAAATAGCATTGCACCACGCCATAGGAATGTATCTCCGAGATGGCCTATACAATGAAGAAAATTGCAGGATTTCTTTTAATAGTAGTTTTCTTTACCTCACTCTCGCTTATTAAAAGTACTTATGCCCAAAAGAGGTTTTTTTGGCACGAACTAGATGATCAAGCAAAGGCACTTTCTCAGCAAGGACAGCATTCAGAAGCAATTAAGGTAGCTGAAGAGGCAGTAAAAGTTGCAGAATATACATTTGGTACAGAACATTTTAATTTTGCGACATCTCTAAATAATCTTGCTATGTTGTATAAAACCCAAGGCAGATACTCCGAGGCTGAACCTCTTTACAAACGGGCTCTGGCAATATATAAAAAAACCGCAGGTTCTAACCACCGTAGCGTAGGAATAACCTTAGAGAATTTAGGAAGAATGTATAGTTCCCAAGGTAGATACTCCAAGGCTGAATCCCTCCATAAACGGGCTCTGGCGATATTTAAAAAAACCTTAGGAAAAGACCATCCCGATGTTGCAACCTCTTTAGACAATCTGGCGGATATTTATCGCTACCAAGGCAAATATTCCAAAGCCCAAACTCTTTCTATCCAAGCCCTATTAATACGAGAAAAAATTTTAGGAGCTGAGCATTCTGATACAGCAACGTCTCTGAATAATCTGGCAGAACTTTACAGAGCCCAAGGCAGATACTCAGAGGCCGAACCCCTCTATAGACGTGCTCTGGAAATAACAGAAAAAACTCAAGGAACTGATAATCCTGACTTAGTACTATCTCTGAACAATATGGCTTTACTTTATAAATCTCAAGGCAGATATTCTGAATCCGAGTCTTTCTACAAACGCGCTCTAGAAATATCGGAAAAGATTTTAGGACCAGAGCATTCAGATGTCGCTTTGTCTCTAAATAATCTTGCTATGTTGTATAAAACCCAAGGCAGATACTCCGAGGCTGAACCTCTTTACAAACGGGCTCTGGCGATATTTAAAAAAACCTCAAGTTCTAATCACTCCAATGTAGCAATAACCTTAGATAATTTAGGGCAACTGTATACAGCCCAAGGCAGATACTTTGAAGCTGAGCCTCTTTGTAAACAGGCTTTAGAGATTTTTAAAAAAACCTTAGGAGAAAACCATCCTGATATCGCAACCTCTTTAGACAATCTAGCAAGTATTTATCAGTATCAGGGTAAATATTCTGAAGCCGAGCCTCTTTTTAAACAGGCTCTTAAGATATCAGAAAAGACTTTAGGTTCTGAGCATCCTTATTTTGCGACACATCTCAACAATTTAGCAATTCTTTATTACTATCAAGAGAGATACTCTGAGGCTGAGCCCCTCTACAAACGGGCCTTGGCAATTCGAGAGAAAACCTTAGGCTTTGAGCATCCAGATGTTGCTATTACCCTTGATAATTTATCAATACTTTACGGAAAAATAGGCAGAGATGATGAAGCAAAAAAATTAGAAGAGCGCGCAAAGAAAATTTATATAAAAAATAGGTGACTTCGAGTTAAAGAATAGTTACTAAATTGGAAAGCCAGATGAATTTTTTACTTATTTTTAGCATCTTAGTTCTTTTGATATTATTAGTTATAATGTTTTTTATTTTTAAGACTTTCAATCAAAGATTGAAAGAACTATCCCAGCCAAAAGAAAATGACCAGACCCTTATCCTGCTTCATCAAAGGCTTGACCAGGTGTCGAATGCGGTTAACGCCCAATTAAACGCTGTTATAAGTCAAGTTAATGAGCGACTCAAGGATACCTCCCGTATATTGGAATCTACCCATAAAACAATAGGTGATAGACTTGATTCTGCAACAAATGTTATCGGCGATGTCCATAAAAGCCTCGGCAGGCTTGAGGAGGGGGTAAAAGAGGTTTTAACCGTCGGGAAGGATATTTCAAGCCTTCAGGATTTGCTCCGCGCGCCGAAATTTAGGGGCGGCGTTGGCGAGTTTCTACTTGAAAATCTCTTAGCGCAGATTATGCCTTCCGAGCATTTCCAGACACAGCATACATTTAAATCCGGAGAAAAAGTAGACGCAGTGATAAAAATAGGCCAGCATCTGGTGAGCATTGATTCAAAATTTCCACTTGAAAATTTTAAAAGGGTTTTAGAAGCAACAACAGAGGAGGAAAAAAAATCGCTTAAGAAAAAATTTATCCAGGATGTAAAAAAGCACATAGATATAATAGCCCAGAAATACATCCTTCCGGACGAAGGAACCTTTGAATTTGCCATAATGTACATACCTGCCGAGAATGTATATTACGAAATAATTGTAAAGGATGAAACAGCCCAGGAGGAATCGGGGATATATTCATATTCGCTTTCTAAAAAGGTTATACCTGTTTCTCCAAACAGTTTCTATGCCTATCTTCAGGTGATAATACTTGGGCTAAAGGGCTTAAGAATAGAAAAATCTGCAAAAGAGATAATAAGCGGGCTCTTGAGTCTTCAGGGAGAATTGAATAAATTTAAAGACGACTTCGAGATTCTGGGCAAGCATCTCTCAAACACAAAAAGTAAATACGATGATGCCGAAAAGAAACTGGACAGGTTTACAGATAAACTTCTAAATACAGGCGCTTCCACCTCAATTGAGCATAAAGAGAATGACAGCTCAAAAAGTGGATAAAAAAAGAGTCCAGGTTATTTATGCAGGCAGGGTTCAGGGAGTGGGTTTTAGATTCACCGCAGAGGCTATAGCTCAGGAGCTTGGCATAGAAGGATACGTTAAAAATTTAAGAGACGGCAGGGTTGAGCTTGTAGGAGAGGCAGACGAAGCGGCTCTTCATCAACTGCTTAAAAAAATAGATGAAAGAATGAAATATTATGTATCAAACAAGGATATAGAATACTCAGGGGCAACGGGAGAGTTTAGGAACTTTGAGATAAGGTTTTAATGACGACACGACTTATGGAGGGAACGAACATAAGTTATCTGTCGGAATTCAACCCTTGACATCTTCGATGTCAAGGGTCAGTTCGCACTTATAATTTATGTTCACTATCGTTCCGTAAATCGTGTGCTTACTGATGCTCTATGCAATCCTTTCCGATATCCACTCAAACCTCGAGGCATATGAAGTGCTTATCAGCGTCCTCAAGGAAGAAAAACCCGACAAAACTGTGGTAGTAGGAGATATAGTGGGTTATGGCGCAGACCCAAAAGAATGTATAAGGCTGACAAAATTCCTGACAGAAGATATTGTATGCGGAAATCATGACCGGGCAACCGCAGGGCTTATGGATATAAATTGGTTTAATGACAATGCAAAAAAGGCAATTTTATGGACCAAGGAGGTTATTGACGAAAGCGAAAAGGAATTTTTAAGAAGTTTTAAACTTACATTTGAAGATGAAAATATTATAGTAGTCCACGCTAGCCTCCATAATCCCCAAGATTTTAATTATATATTTGACGCTAACGACGCATACGAGACATTTTTGAAGATGGATAAAAAACCCTGCTTTATAGGCCATACCCATTCGCCCGTAATTTTTATAAAGGACAGAATAAAAGGGATAGAATTGACTTTCGAGCAGGAACTTGAACTGGAGAAAGATAGAAAGTATATAATAAATGCAGGAAGCATAGGTCAGCCCAGGGACGGCGATAACAGGGCCTCTTATGTAATTTATGACACCGAAAAGCAACATATTACAATAAAAAGGATTGAATACGACATAAGAAATACCCAGCAGAAGATACTGGCGGCAGATCTTCCGGCAATATTTGCTTATCGGCTTTCAGAGGGAAGATAAATGAAGCCATAACTTATGGAGCTTGTAGAGCGACATAAGTTATTTGTAGCTGAATTTACCCTTGACATCGAAGATGTCAAGGGTCCAATTCGCAGACGACCTTCAGCCTATGATTTACGTCGCTTTGCTCCGTAAATCATCTGCTCATTGGAGAAAATATGCACGAGAATGTAAAAGTCAAAATAGGTAAGTTAAAAGACCTTATAAGATATTACGATAGAAAATACTATATAGAAGATAAGCCAGAAATATCCGATTACGAATACGACGCCCTTATGAAAGAGCTTATAGAGCTTGAGAGGCAGTATCCGGAATTTATAACAGCTGATTCTCCAAGCCAGCGGGTCGCAGGCAAGCCGATTAAGGTTTTTCCCGTGGTAGAACACAGGTTTCAGATGCTCAGTATGGATAATACCTATTCAGCCGAAGAGCTTTCAGAGTTTGATAAAAGGGTCAGGAAAAATCTTACAGAGGAAAAAATAGAGTATGTGGTAGAACTCAAGATAGACGGCGTTTCCGTTTCTTTAGTATACGAAGAGGGATTATTTATAAGGGGAGCAACGCGGGGGGATGGTATAAAAGGAGATGAGGTTACTAATAACCTGAAGACGATAAGGAGTATCCCGCTGCGTCTTAACCCACCTAAAAAAGGAAAACTGCCAAGATTTATTGAGGTGCGCGGGGAAGTATATATGGATAGAAAATCCTTTCATATTTTAAATGAAGAAAAAGAGGAAAAAGGAGAAGAACTCTTCGCAAATCCCCGAAATGCAGCCAGCGGGTCTCTTAAACTCCTTGACCCAAAACTTACCGCTAAACGCCACTTGAATATTTTTGTTCACGGGGTAGGTTATCTGGAAGGTGTTAGTATTGAATTCCAGTATGAACTTCTGGAGTTCTATAAAGAGGTAGGTTTCAGGGTAATCCCTTATGCGAAGAAATTTGATTCGTTGAAAGAGGTTATAAATTACTGTAATAACTGGGAAGAAAAAAGAGAAAGCCTCGATTTCGACATAGACGGAATGGTGATAAAGGTTAATTCGTTCGAGCAGCAGAGAAGGCTTGGCAAGACCACAAAAAGCCCGCGCTGGATGATAGCCTACAAATTCCATGCAAGACGCGCTCAGACAAAGTTAGAGGATATTATTGTGCAGGTTGGCAGGACAGGAACGCTTACCCCTGTCGCTATTTTAAAACCTGTGAGCCTATCCGGCTCAACCGTTTCAAGGGCAACCCTTCATAATATAGATGATATTAAAAGAAAGGATATCAGAATAGGAGACACCGTCTTTATTGAAAAGGCAGGCGAGATAATACCCCAGGTTGTAGAGGCGGTGAGAGAAAAACGCACAGGAAGAGAAAAAAAATTTATTATGCCAAGGTCCTGTCCTGTGTGCGGTTCGCCTGTTAAAAGGGAACCTAGCGAGGTTGCATTCAGGTGTGAAAACGTATCCTGCCCTGCCCAGCTTAAAATGAAGATAAAACACTTTGCATCAAGAGAGACAATGGATATAGAGGGGTTAGGCGAGGCAATAATAGAACAAATAGTCGATAAAGGTCTTGTTAAAGACTACGGCGATGTTTATTTTTTAAAATTACAAGAATTAAGAGACCTTGAACGAATGGGAGATAAATCTGCTCAGAATTTAATAGATGCGATAAATAAAAGTAAAAATAATGACCTCTCGCAGTTAATATATGCGCTCGGCATAAGGCATGTAGGAGTTCATGCCGCAAGCGTCTTGGCAGATAGATATATATCTCTTGATAGATTGAATAGTAGCACAATAGAAGAGTTAATAGATATATATGAGATAGGCTCTGTTATGGCAAGAAGCATCTATGAATTTTTTAAAAATCCCAAGACAAAAAAGGTGCTGGAAAAACTAAAAAAGGCAGGGCTTAATTTTAGCCAAAAGAAAAAAATAGAAGTTTCAGGAAAATTATCCAGGAAGAGGTTTGTTTTTACAGGAGAACTGGATTCTTTCCCAAGGGATGAGGCTGGAAAATTAGTAAGGCAGCGGGGGGGAGATGTATCGGATACCATCAGCAAGAAAATAGACTTTCTTGTTGCGGGGAAAAACCCTGGTTCAAAACTTAACAAAGCAAAGGAACTTGGTATAGAGATAATAGATGAGGCAAGATTTAAAGATATGATATCTTAACTTTAATGGAGGAATTATGATAAAGAAAATAACGCTTGTTTTTTTGAGTATAGGCATATGTTTATCTATTATCGGATGCGCCAGCATAAAGAAGAAATTAGAATCAATAAAAACAGAACCGGAAGCACCTGCGCCTGTCCCAAGGATGCATTCCAACGCCTGGTGGTATAAAACATACTACACCTACTGGCGGTACTGGGAGGAGGAACTCATAAGTAGCATGGGAGGGGATAATCCCCAGAAGCAGATACGCTGTTCAACAGAGGCGCTCTATAACCTCAAGAAGATGGGAGAAAGACTTGTTGAGGAAAAACAAAAGGAGCTTAAAGCCTATATAGACCAATTAGATGGTTTTACCAAGGATATAGTTAAAAAGAATATCACTCCCGGTTATTTAGTTTTACTAAAAAGCAGTATTGAAAAGCATAAACGGCAGGTAGACAAACGATTTAGATACAGCAAGGTATGGCAATCTATTAAGGTTGATACCGAGAAACTTCCGGAACAGGAATATGAATAAATGCTAATTGAAAAGATTGTAGTGGGCGAGATGCAGGCAAATTGCTATGTGTTAGCAGAGGCTAAAAACTCCGCCTCCATTATAGTAGACCCGGGTGCCGATTATGAAGACATAAGGGCTATTTTAAATAAAAATAAACTCCATCCAAAATTGATTATAAATACCCATGGGCATATAGACCATATCGGTGAGAATGGGCAATTTAAAATCCCTATTTTCATACACAGGCTTGATAGTGAGTTCCTGACAGACCCTACAAAGAGCCTCTCGCTGTTTTTTGGGAACTCTAAAACCTCTCCTGAGTCATACCGTCAGCTGGAAGACGGCCAGACAGTAGAGTTAGAAAGCATTAAACTTGAGGTTATACACACGCCCGGCCATACGCCCGGCAGCATATGCCTTAAGATAGATGGCGTAGTGTTTACCGGAGATACCCTATTTTTTGAGGGGATTGGCAGGACTGATTTTCCTCAGGGTGATGAAAAAAGACTTATAAAATCAATCAGAGAAAAATTGTTTGTGCTGCCAGATGATATAGTTATATACCCGGGTCACGGACCCTCATCCACCATAGGGCATGAAAGAAATCATAATCCATTTTTATGAAAAGAGCATTGAAAAAATCTGATTACACCGCTAAAACGCAAAAGTTCCGCAAAGACACAAAATTTTCTCTTCGATAGATTCTTTGCGTTTTTGCGGTGTTAAAACTAATTTTTCAGCAATCTCTATGAAAGAACTGCTCGAGGAATTTTTAAATTATCTATCCGTTGAAAAGGGCCTGTCAAAGAACACAACGTACTCTTACAAAAATGACCTTAATAAATATATAACCTATCTTGAAAAGGCTGATATACATTCAATAGAGAAAGTCAAGCGCCAGGATATAACCAGTTTTCTCCTCTCGTTAAAGGACAGGGGTATTTCGGCGGTGTCTATTTCAAGGAACCTTGTAGCTATTAAGGGGTTTCACAGGTTTTTAGTAAGAGAGAATTTTATAAAGGAAGACGTTACAGGCGTTCTTGAATCGCCCAAACTATGGAAGAAACTTCCCGATGCCTTAAGCATAGAAGAGGTTTCAAAACTCCTTAAAACGCCAAACACGAGAGAGTGGCAGGGCATAAGGGACAGGGCAATCTTAGAGCTTTTATATGCCACCGGGATGCGGGTCTCGGAACTCACGGGCTTAAGAGTTACGGATTTAAATTTTGATATAGGTTTTTTAAGGTGTACAGGTAAGGGCCAGAAAGAAAGGATTATCCCTGCAGGCAGGTTCGCATTAGAGGCAGCAAAGAGGTATTTAGAGAAGGCAAGACCTATTTTTTTAAAAAATAGACAGAATGATAGATTATTCGTTACAAGATTTGGAAGAAATATCTCAAGACAGACTATATGGAAACTTATAAGAAGATATGCAAGCCAGGCGCGCATAAATAAGCATCTAAGCCCTCATACGCTAAGGCATTCCTTTGCGAGCCACCTGCTTGAGAGAGGAGCGGATTTAAGGATAGTCCAGGAGATGCTCGGTCATTCCAATATATCTACAACGCAGATCTATACGCATATCGATAAGGGCAGGTTAAAACTGATACACCAGAAGTATCATCCAAGACCATGATAGCAGTAATCAGTAATTGGTAATTAGTGATTTGTTAGTTACCAATTACAAGTTACCAATCACTATTTTTTTAAAGAAAGGGGGTGAAAGATGGAGGAAAAAGAGATAGGGACTATAACGCATTATTACGGCCACCTAAGCGTAGGAATTGTGGAGTTAAAGGATGCCTTAAAAGTGGGCGATAGTATCCATATAAAAGGCCACAGCTCAGACTTTGTCCAAGCAGTGGATTCTATACAGATAGAACACGCCGGCGTCCAGGAGGCAAAGGCAGGGGATGTCGTAGGAATTAAGATATCCCAGAAAGCCCATGTCAATGATAAGGTGTATAAGGCTAGTTCCTGAGATATGCCACACCGCTAAGACGCAAAAGCCCCACAGAAACACAAAATGGATATTATGGTACTTTGCGACTTTGCGGGTTTTAGCGATTTCGCGGTGTTAAAAGAGTTATTTTTTAGTAGGATTTGCTTGGGCAGAAGATTCTTCCTGTTTAGCATAGGGGCATCCACCAGGAGGAGGCTCTGGCATGCGATAGTCTGGCACAAATTGGACAGGCCCCATCTTGCTTATGTCGTTTAGCATATCCGGATAACTTTGTTTTGCCGATACAGCAAAGGAAGAAATTATCCTCTCTAATTTCTTTGAGCCGCATTGAGAGCAGACATTTTTATCCCTGGAGAACCACAAAAATTTTTTTTGCGAAGCTCTTTCCAGGAAGGTATTTATTTTATTACACTTTAGGCACCTATATTCATATAAAGGCATAGTCTAATCTTATATCATTTAATACAATATTTTCAAGAAAAATTTATTCTTTGTGAGGCGTGGTGGATTTTTATAATTTTATAAGTTTTGTCGGTATATTTATCTTTTTGTTTATTGCATGGGTATTTTCTAATAACCGAAAGGTGGTTAACTGGCGCGTGGTATTCTGGGCAACGGTGCTCCAGCTAATATTTGCCTTTATGATATTCAGGCTTCCTGCCGGCGTAGCTTTTTTTAGCTATATTAATAACGCAGTTATCAGAATTTTTACCTTCGCAAAAGAGGGGATATATTTTCTCTTTGGGCCCCTTGCGATACCGCCGGGAGTAAAGGGGCCCTATGGAGAGGAATCCATAGGTTTTATTCTGGCGATACAGGCGCTTCCCACAATAGTATTTTTTTCCTCCCTTATGGCGCTACTCTATCATATAGGTTTTATGCAGACAGTAGTAAGCGGTTTTTCAAAAATATTTACCAGGCTTATGAGAATAAGCGGAGCAGAGTCTCTATGCGTTGCCAGCAATATATTTATGGGAATAGAATCAATGCTGACAGTAAGGCCTTATATTGAGAATATGACTAAATCGGAACTGTGCACAATCTTAACCGCCGGTATGGCAACCGTTGCCTCAACTGTCCTCGGCATATATGTTAGTTTCCTACAGGATAAATTCCTAGCCATAGCAGGGCATTTGATTTCCGCCTCTATTCTGAGCGCGCCTGCGGCTATTGTTATGTCGAAGTTGCTTTTTCCGGAAACCGAAAAACCCAAAACAATGGGCGAGCATATAAAGGGAGATTATTCTGCCTCCTCAAACTGGATAGAGGCTATTATTAAAGGTGCAAACGAAGGGGTAAGGCTTTGCGTGGGGATATGCGCCCTACTCTTGGCTTTCCTGGGGCTTCTGGCGATGTTAAATGGTATTCTGTTTGGTCTGGGCAAATTTTTTAATGTAGAGTTATCCCTGCAGGGAATTCTATCATATCTGTTTAAACCCCTTGCCCTTTTTTGTGGAATTCCATTAAAAGATGTTCCTCTTATTTCCAGGTTATTCGGGGAAAGAATGGTAGTAACGGAGATGGTGGCGTATCAACATTTAGCCGTGTATATAAGGGATGGGCTTATATTGAATCCACGTTCAGTGGTTATCAGTGCTTATGTATTATGCGGATTTGCCCATATAGCTTCCTTAGCTATTTTTGTAGGAGGAACTGCCGCGCTCTGCCCGAAAAGGGCAAATGACCTCGCCTGTCTCGGATTTAGAGCGCTCCTTGCTGCCACTTTAGCATGTCTTATGACAGGCGCTGTAGCAGGCGTATTATTTAATCCCAGCCAGACAACCATTTTGCTTGCCAGGTAAGAAAAGTTTCTTTTAATGACAGTAAATAAAATAACTGCAAAATCAATTTTAAATAAATCTAAAATAGCCGATTACACCGTAAATTGCTATACCGGATGCCAGCACGCCTGTGTCTACTGCTACGCTAGATTTATGAAGAAATTTACAAATCATACGGAAAGATGGGGAAGTTTTGTGGATGTAAAGATAAATGCAGCCCAGATATTGGAAAAACAGATGGAGAGGTTTAATGCCGGTGGTGAGGTTATGATGTCCTCAGTATGCGATGGCTGGCAAAAGGCAGAGGAGGATTTTAAAATTTCCAGGAAATGCCTCGAACTACTGCTAAATAAGTCAAAACTTTCTCTGGCAATCCTTACAAAGAGCTCCCTGATAATGAGGGATTTTGATATCATTGAGAGATTTAGAGACAGGGTTAGTTTAGGGATTACTGTGACTACTATAGAGCCCTCTGTTTGGCGCCTTATCGAGCCCTGTTCGTCCGGAACAGATAAAAGGTTAGAGATTTTGAAAGAGGCTAAAAACAGGCAAATAAATACCTATGCATTCTTTGGGCCAATCATACCCGGTTTTTCAGATAAAGAGGAAAATCTAAACACCGTTTTTAAGAGCCTTGGTTTCTTAGGGGTATCAAAGATTTATGTGGATAAACTGAATTATTTTAACGGGTTCTACCGTGATATCAGGGCAGTTTTAAGAGCCAGATATCCAAAGACGTTTGATAATTTTTTCGAGCCGCTTAGAAATACTGTTAATATGAATTTGTATACAAAGGAACTAAGTGAACGGATTACAGAAATAGCAAGAAGGCATAACCTTTACGAGAGAACAGAGTTGTTATTTTGTTGAGGTTGAGCAGAATTTTGGTATAATAAATTAAATGCAAAAATAGATTAATATAACAATATATTACCCTTGACATTTTTCGTAAGTTTTTATTCATTAAAAATGTCAAGGGTCAAATTCGGCCAAATATGGGGCGACCCAGAGAAGAACAACTTATGTTGCTATCGCTCCATAAGTTGTGGCCTCATTTGAGGAGGTGTTTAATATGGCTTTTGCAAGAAAGGCAAAACAGATAGTCGTGGTTACGCCAAACAGGGTAGGGATGTTTGCCGAGATAAGTTCAGCGATTGCGGATAGCGGCGTAAATATAATAGCATTGTGCGCATATGGTATGGCGGATAAGGCGAATTTTATGATTATAACAGAGGATAACGAAAAGGCTATCTCTACCTTAAAGGCTAAAAAATACGAAGTGGTAAAAGAAGAAAACGTGGGAGTAATAAGCCTGCCGAACAGGGTAGGGGAGGCAAGGCATCTTGCCGAGCAATTTGCCAAGGCGCATATTGACCTTGAGTATTGTTATGGCACCACAGGCGACAGCAAGGAATCGCTCTTTGTATTTGCTACAAAGGAATTAGATAAAGCGCTCCAACTGTTAAACAAATGACAAATACCAAAATTCAAATCTTTAAAATTTTGTCATTTGCGCTTTGTCATTTGTCATTATTAAGAAAGCCCCTTATCCTTTTTGAACCTGTCAAAAAGCCTTTTTATGTCTTCATCGGCAGACCTTGAGAACATAAAGGCTACATATATAAGTATAGAAAACTGCCATGCCTCCTCGTTCCCGATAATGAGGGCGGAGTTTATATCCTCTTTCCTTTTTAGACTTTCCTCATAAAATTTTATTGCCTCTTTAAGTGAGCCTTCATGTATGTCAAGGCCTAAGGTGAGATTTTGATACTTAAGAGAAGGAAATCTAACACCTCTTACAAGGAAGAAGGACCTGACCAGGTCCTCGTTTAACTCTAAATTTTCCTTAAAATCAAAGCCCTCGAATATGGGAAAATCCCTTGGAAGGACAATCAAGGGTTTATCCACCGAGATGTTTCCCTTTCTGACAACCGTATCGCCCTGATTTACCGAGGACTCAGCCAAAAATATATAAGGCAGTTCGGTAGTCTCAAAGGTGTAAAGCCGCATAAGCCTTGAGCGTATTATCTCAGTATTCTTTAAAGCATCCTGCCATTTTTTCTCAATATCCATATTTTTTCACCGCCCATATTATAATTCATAAGAGAACATTTGTCAAATTTATCCGCTCTCTTGTTCGTTCTCGTGTTAAATTTGCGTTTGCGATTTTTTCTTTATTATTTTTAAATTTAAGGTATAATTACAACAGAAATAGAAACAATTTTTACAAAAAAGGTGTTGCAATGAAAACTGTTGATGAGATAAGAAAAATTCTTTCAAGATATAAGTCAATTTTTGCAAAAAAGTTTAAGGTTAAAGAAATTGCTATTTTTGGTTCATATGTGCGAGATGAGAATAAAAAAAATAGCGATATTGATATATTAGTGGAGTTTTCTGAACCAATAGGTTTCTTTGATTTTATAGATTTAGAAGAGTATCTTAAAAAATTACTAGGTGTAAAAGTTGATCTTGTGTCAAAAAAGGCTTTAAAACCGATAATAGGGAAACATATACTTCGTGAGGCAATAACTATATAATGAAAAGGGATTACAGGGATTATATAAAGGATATTTTTGATTCCATCAATGAGATAAAGAGTTTTGTTGGCAGGATGAGTTTTGATGAGTTCCTAAAAGATAAGAAGACCATAAATGCTGTTATAAGAAGTATTGAGGTTATAGGTGAAGCTGCTAAGAACATTCCAGAGTCGATAAAGGATAAATATAACAACATTCCCTGGAAGAAAATGATAGGGATGAGAAATAAGCTTATTCATGAATATTTTGGCGTTGATACAGGGATCCTATGGAAGACTGCACAGAAAGATATTATTGAACTAAAAAGAAAGATAAAAGAGTCAAAAATAATTAATAAACTCCATTAGGGACAATTTTCTAACAGCATTATTTAAACGAATTCCCCTTCGCAGCAATACTTATAATCCCGCCGCACTAAAAAAAGACACCCGCACTTGATAAATTCATATATATAGTGTATATTTTATTATAGAGGCAAAATAGTCTTTAATTAACTCTATTTTAAAGACTTTTTTGTTTACTACTAACTAAAATGTTTTATAAAGTATAAATTTTTGGGGAAATTAAATGATAGCCTGGCAGACTCCAAAATTTAGACCTATCTTAAGAATAATTATAATTATTCTTCTTGAACTTTTCCTATTCTTTAACCTTTCTCCCCAATCTGATTTCTCTATTGAGGGGTGCTTCCCAAAAGAGCAGGCTTGCGCCAGGCTAAGCCTGCTCTCCGGTAATTATTCGTCTAATCCAAGAGAAGCGCCCCTCAATGCTCCGTCCTCGATGTCTCATCGCGAACGTGCGCTCCATAGGGATTCTCCCTCTGGCGTCCTTGACGCTTTGCGTCAAGGACTGTCACCCTTTAACCCCCAAGTTATTGCCCACAATTTTACTGTGGGCAATGATTGTAGAGTCAATAATGCCTTAGTCCCGCCTTTAAAATTAGGTCAACAAGGAGATAAATTTTATATAGCCCTTGTTAAGATTTTGGAACTTTATAATCAGGGGGGCAATATAGATGATATAAGAGATAAATTAGAAGCAGGTTTCCCAAAGGGAGTTTTTAAATGGAATGATGCTGAATTAGAGGGGATAGAAGGCTTGGCATTCAGGTTAAAGTTTGGCGAGGAACGTAGGTATTCTCTAGTAGATAAAGATGGCACTATAACCATTATCAGAATAGATAGTTTGCCCCCCAAAGTAGAACTAACATTAGCCGATGGCACTATCCAAGTTCCCTCTACGCAAGGAGTTACAGGCTCGTGGGTTCCGCCCGCCGAGCCAGCCCCATCCGCCGCGCCAGGAGCCGAAGCCACCACGCCAGCAAGAGCAATCTTTATAGATTCAAATATTCAGTTAAATAAGCGTAGCTTAGAAATTCGCAACTTTTGTAAAAAAGTGTATCAAATATTAGAAGATGGGTTGTTAGATGAAGTTAGAAATGCAATGTATGCAGAGATTCCTGATTTGAAACCAATTAATAATATTAAAGAACCCATTGCAAGATTATTAACCCTATTTAACGAAGTGGCAAGAATCGTAAAAGAGACTGCTGGTCATGATTTCGATTTAGCTATCTATCCATGCAGTGGTTCTGATATTACAGCCGTAGCTGCGTATAGTAATAATTTGATTACAATCGATGATGGTGACCTTTTTGCAATTTATAATTCAAACGATAAAGAACTAAGAGAAAGATTAAAATCTATGCTAAGAAGTAAGCTTGTTACGGGTATGCATGGATGGGGCGGTAATCAAGGATTGGTAGCATATGCAATGGAACTATTCCTGCTCGGGGTAGATTTAGATTCACTCAATATTATTAAACAAGAAAGGATAAATTCTGATTATCAACCACTGACTAAGACTGTGGTGAAATTCAAAGCAAATGGGAGGACTTTCACACATACGAATTTCGGCAGAGCATATTTGAGACAGCAATTTGACATTAGTAATCCTCATGATGTATTTTTGAGAGACGGATTAGTTAAATTACTTGGTTATAGTAGGCAACCAGTGGTTCTCTCAAAGGCTGGGGGAGGTGGAATGCTTGGAGAAAATATTGCCACCACCTCTTTATATCATTTATTGAGGGAAGGTGCAGTGGTTGTTTCTGATAGTGATGAACAAAAAAGTCTAAGTAGGTCAGGCGCTACTGCCCAGATCATAGATTTAAAAACCGATGTGACTATTCAAGAACTTGCCCATCTGCAAGAAACGCCTCCCCCAACATTTTATAGTAAAGATTTCAAAACCGATCCTCGTTTAGAGTATGGATACGCTATTGATTTGAGAGATCTTACGGTATATAGATTATTATTGCAACAAGCCCCAGCCGCCGCGCCAGGAGCCCAAGCCGCCGCGCGACCGAGCCCACTGGGCGAGGGAGTCCCGAGCAGAGTCGAGAGACCAGCCACCGCGCCGTCTGCCACAACCGCCGAGCTAGGAGCCATTTCTCTTTATGGATCCTATTTTGGATTTGATGCTGTAGAAATATATAAAGATATTCTAAGAGACAAAGAGGTATTAGGGTTGATAGAGATGATTCTAACACAGACGTATTCAGAATTTCTTGGGGAGGAAGGGCGGGAGTTCATCTCTAGATATTTTCAAATTTTAAAAGAATTAGCAAAGCGCATGGAAGGAGGAGGAGATATTGATATAAAAGAAATAAAGTCTGCATTTCTGCGGATAAGAGATATATTTAATCAAAGCCCATTACCTAATAAATATTATGGAGATTTTCGAAGAGATAATTTAGTACGAAGTATAAAAATTGTAGGAACAGAAAAATTTGTTGGTCATGTAGTTGATGTTGGCGCAGATGATAATATGTTGGGTTTTATGTTACACGACCTATGTCCGTCAGTAACGAATGTTACAGGTGTTGATATTGAGAGACGGAGCTCGGTAAAAGAAATACCAGGTTTTCTTACTTTTAAGCAACAAAAAGACCCAACCAAACTCTCTGAGATTACAACAAATTCCGCCGATACTGTTGTATTGCGTTATTCATTGCATCATATGACAGCTAGAGAACAGATAAGTATTCTTAATGAAGCAAAAAGAATTTGTAAGCCAGCCGGCAGAATAATTATATATGAAGATACTTATTCTTTAACTCTTAAACCTTCAGAGGTTGATGATTATGGATTGCATAATAAAATGTGCCAATTGAAAGATTCGCAGAGAATAAGACTATTGTTAGCGGGATTAGACACTTTTTCATTTGGAATAAAAGATAAACATCAACCTTTCCCCTTTACTTATAAATCTATTGAAGAGTGGACTGATTTTTATAAAGAGCTCGGTTTTATTGTATCAAACGAACTTTATTTTGGAATACCTATCTATGATTTACATCAAGCTCCGTTATGTATATTCGTATTGTCTATTCCAGAAAATAAAGCCCAATTCGAAATACCAACACAAATACAAACCGCCCAACCAGCCCCATCCGCCGCGCCGTTAGCCAAAACCACCGAGCCAGTAATATATTCACCAGCAAAAGTAGTATCAAATTTGTCACCAATGGGTGCCGCTCACGGAGTTACCTCATCAAATGTATCTCCATTTACAAAAATAGTCCAAAGAGTTTTTAGAAAAAAGGGATATATAGTGGATAATATACCGATAGATTCTGGTTGGCGTTGCCTAGTTTATAGAGCAATAGAAATTTCTACTTCTAAAGTAGTTGCAATAAAAATTGCAGATCCATATGGAGACCCTCTTTCCCCAGAAATGTGCCAAGCGTATTGTAAAGCGATGAGAGGGCAGATTAATTTCTGGCATCGTTTTAAAATTTTTAATCATAATTTTTTAGCTTTAGTTCAACTTTATGATGCAGGTTTCATCCCTACAGGTGAAATGCAAGAAGATGTATCAGATTTATCCGAAGATTTACTTAAAAGACTTAAATGGGATTATCACTATCAGATTATGGAATATGTGGAGGGGAAAAATCTTGAGAAATTATTGCGCGATAACTTTTTCTTAGGTAAAGACATATCTTTCTTAATAGATTCCTTAGTTGAGTTTGTAGTTGGACTTGATTTAATGCACCAGAAAGGGATAGCTCATGGTGAATTATTAAGTAAGAATGTTATAGTAGACAAAAATATGAAATTAAAAGCCAGTGATTTAGACCCTATGAGAACAGTTTATGAAGGAAAAGAGAAAGATTGCCGATATTTAAGAGGGGTGGTCTATTTGATTTTGTCTCAAGCAAGTATGGAAACTACTAAAGAGAATATTATTACTGAATTTTTTGCTAAATGGTCTGGAGACACCGTTGCAGAAAAAGGGCTTAAAGCTTTTGCTCAAGGATTAATGAAGCTTAAAGCAGAAATAGAACCGTCCCCCATCCCCATCCTCCTAAAAAAAATTGCTGAAAAGGCTGCAGAGTTATATAATCCAAATGTTCCAACGCAATGCGTTGATGCGACTCGTTGGATAGCCGCTGAGTTAGACAAATTAGGTATTGAGAATAATGAGAGAGAAATATTTATTCCGCATGATTGTAACAAAGAAACAAGCTTGGGAGATTCGACCACCTCTCATACAATATTAGAGGTAGTTTACAATGGCGATGCTTGGGTAATCGACACTCAGTTACTGCAATTAACGTTACCCGAGAGAAATAAATTGAAACTTTCTGGCGAGATCCCTTCTAAATATGTTTATCCATCCAAGCTCTATTACGAGAAGGTGCCTGCTTTTTCAGATAGCATATGTGGAGAGAGGATAACAAAAGCGCTATAATTTTGTTTTTATTTTCTCCTGTTCCCTGTATAATAATTCTCATGAAAAAATCTATGTATAAAGGAAAGTTTTTGAAAATTTATTCGGAAGATATGGTTCTGCCGAATAAGAACAAGATGAAGGTTGAATACGTGAAGCATCCGGGCGCGGTATGCGTTGTGCCGTTTTT
>CAZDNS010000026.1:0-22321 GCA_964506845.1 uncultured Planctomycetia bacterium
GATTTCAAGGACTTAGTCCCGGAAAATCTTCGATTTTCACGGGGCACTTTGTTCCATAAGTTGCGTGCTCATAGGAGATTTATCTTAGATAATGAAACGTGAAATTTTAATAAATGTAGAGTTTCAGGAAACCAGAGTCGCTGTGCTATATAATAGTGTTTTAGAAGAGTTTTACATCGAACGGCCGGAGGATATAAGACTTGTAGGAAATATCTATAAGGGCAAGATAAAGACTATCCTGCCCGGCATAGCAGGCGCATTTGTAGATATAGGTATAAATAAAAACGGATTTCTGCTTACTTCGGAAAAGATGAGTCCGCTGGTTTTAGAGGATGAACCGCGCGGCACTGAAATCGATATACTCGATGTGTTCCTGGGCAGAAAACCGCAGCTAAAGGTTAAGGCGGTTGATACCCTGAAGGTTGGCCAGGAGGTGCTTGTGCAGGCGGTAAAAGAGCCTTACGGCTTAAAGGGGCCAAGGCTTACCACTAATTTGTCCCTTCCGGGCAGGTATCTGGTATTTATGCCGCACCAGGTGCATTTTGGAATATCAAGAAGGATAGAAGATGGCAGGGAGAGAACGAGGCTCAAGAAGATATTGGAAACATTAAATATACCCGACGGGATGGGTCTTATTGTGCGAACAGCGGGTTTGGGAAAAGGCAGAAAGGAATTCGCAAGAGACCTTAACTATCTCTTAAACCTCTATAAAAGGATAAACAGGCTCGCAGGTTCCAAAAACGCGCCTTTATTGTTACATCAGGAGTACGATATTTTACTAAGGACCATAAGGGATACCTTTACAGAGGATGTAGATAGGCTGGTAATAGATTCCAAAGAGCAGTTTAAAAGGCTTATGCATTTTGTAAATATGCTCTGCCCGCATCTTAGAAAGAACGTTTCTTATTATTTGGGTGAGGAAGACCTGTTTGAAAAGTTTACAATCGACAAGGAGATACAGAAATTATACCAGATGAGGGTGAATCTTCGTTCAGGCGGTTATGTAGTTATAGAGCAAACCGAGGGCCTTGTAGCGGTAGATGTAAACTCGGGAAAATTTGTCGGGAGGAAGAATCTGGAAGATACCGTCTTCAATGTTAATATGGAGGCGGCAAATGAAATCGCAAGACAGATAAGGCTTAGAGATTTAGGAGGCATCATAATCATAGATTTTATTGATATGGAAAAAAGTTCCCACAGAGAGAGGGTTTATCAGACCTTCCTCGAGGCTTTAAAAGCGGATAAGGCGCGCTCAAATGTCCTGTCTGTCTCGGAGATAGGGCTTATACAGATGACCAGGCAGAGGATAAGAAGGTCAATAGAGAGCCGGATGTATGATAACTGCCCGTATTGCAAAGGAAGGGGTTCTATAAAGAGTGCGCTTACCGTGACGATTTTAGCTATAAGAAGCCTTAAGAAGACATTAAAGAATTTACGCCGGAGGGGAAATATATCTATCTATGTTCATCCTGATGTGGCGTGGAAACTGCTGAACGAACAGCGTTCCGCAATATCCTATTTAGAGGATAGGTATAAATCCAGGATTCTTATAAACGAGGACCCCAAAAAACACATTGAAGACATAAGCATAGAGGTTGCTTGACATATAATAGGCTGATATGCTATCTTATTTCAAATTTTTTTCAAATGAAGACGCAGTTTATGGAACGAACCCATTCGACTTTGCTCAGGGTTCGTCCTGAATGTAATCGAAGGACGAAGTGAACATAAATTGCATGTCTGAATTGTCCCGACTCATATGAAGTGTAAAAATTTTAAAATAAAATTTTTACACATTCGTCGGGGTTAATTCGCACCAACAAAGAGGTTAAGCAAAGGAGATTGACTTATGTCACTTCGCTCCATAAGTCACGTGCTCATTAAAGGAGGGTTATAATATGTATGCAGTTATAGAAACAGGCGGGAAGCAGTACCGAATAAAGGAAAACGACTTAATTGACGTGGAGCTTATCGAGCAAGATAAGGAGCAAGAAATAAAACTAAATAAGGTTCTTCTCGTATCGGATAAGGATAGGGTCATAGTTGGAAAGCCCTTTATCAAGGAGGCATGCGTCCTCTGCCGCAAGATTGCTGCGATAAAGTCTAAAAAAAGGACAATATTTAAATTTAAAAGGAGAAAGGCGTCAAAGAAAAAAACAGGGCACAGGCAGAAGCTGCTGAGGCTAAAGGTGGAGAAGATAGAGGTCAAATGAAATAGTAATTGGTAAATAGTAATTGAGAATTAAGAATTAGAAAGTAAAGGGGTGAACAAAGATGGCTCATAAAAAAGGATTAGGCAGTTCCAGAAACGGCAGGGATTCAAATCCGAAGTATCTTGGCGTAAAGCGCTACGGAGGAGAATTTGTAACCAGCGGAAGTATACTTTTAAGGCAAAAGGGCACAAAGTTCAGGCCCGGCCTAAATGTAGGTATAGGAAGAGATAACACCTTATTTGCTTTAAGAGACGGCGTGGTAAGTTTCGATAAACCAAGGACAGTAAGCGTTGCTCCCTTGCAGGAAACCAAAACGGCGAGTTGATGTTCGTTGACAGGGCCAGGATTAACGTTAAGGCAGGAGACGGCGGAGACGGCTGTCAAAGTTTTTACAGGGATAGATATACAAGATATCCAAGGCCGGACGGCGGGCATGGAGGTAACGGAGGAAATGTCATAATAAAATCAAGCAAAGACCTGCTTACCTTGTTAGATTTCAAATACAAACAACACTTCAAAGCAGAGGATGGCAGGAACGGTTCAGGTCAAAAAAAGCGCGGCTCAAATGGAAAAGATTACACCATAGCTGTTCCCACTGGAACCATTATAAGAGATTTAGCCACAGGGCTGTTAATAAGAGATATAACCCGATTAGATGAGGAGGTTATTGTTGCTGAGGCTGGAAGGGGTGGCAGGGGGAACAGCGTAGTAAGGCTTGCAGAAAAGGGCGAGCCGGGCGAAGAAAAGCAAATACTTCTTGAACTAAAACTTTTAGCTGATGTCGGCATAATAGGCTACCCCAATGCGGGAAAATCCTCCCTTATAAACTGTATCTCGAATGCTAAATCAAAGATAGGGGATTATCCGTTTACTACCAAGCACCCTGTGTTGGGAGTGGTCAGAATTTTTGACAAAAATGAATTTGTAGTTGCAGATATCCCGGGCTTGATTGAGGGTTCTCATTCAGGCCGCGGGTTGGGTCAGGAGTTTTTAAGGCACATAGAAAGAACAAGGCTGCTTGTCCATATGATAGATATGTCGCTTTACAGCGGACGCGATCCTGTATCGGATTTTTATACGTTGAATAAGGAACTTGTTCTTTACTCTGAATCACTTACAAAAAAGCCGCAGATTCTGGTGGCAAATAAAATGGACTTAGATGGCTCAGCAGAAAACCTTAAGAGATTTAAGGCAAAGATTAAAAAAAGAATAATACCTATCTCCTGTAAGACCAAAGAGGGAATAGACGACTTATTAAAAGCGATTTTTTCTAAATTGAAAGGGATAAGAACCATTGAGAGATAGTTTGTTTAAGAATATAAAGAGGATTGTAGTTAAGATAGGCGCAAGCGTTATCTCAGAAAAAAACAGGCTTAGTCCAGCCTCGTTTAAAAATCTGGCAGCTCAAGTATCAAGCCTGCTTCGCCAGAGGTATGAAGTTATAGTTGTAAGTTCCGGAGCCATATGCGCAGGTATGGAGGTGCTGAACTTAAAGACAAGACCATCGGAACTGCCACTTCTTCAGGCAACGGCTGCAGTAGGCCAGAATATACTTATGAGAAAGTGGGAAGAGGCTTATAAGAGAGAAGGTTTTAATGTAGCGCAGGTTCTGCTTACAAGAGAGGACCTAAGAGATAGAAGTAGATACTTAAATGCCAGGAATACCCTGAATACCCTGCTTAAATATTCGGTTATACCTGTGGTAAATGAGAATGATACCGTTTCGGTAGATGAGATAAAGTTCGGGGACAATGATTATCTATCCAGCCTCGTTGCCACTTTAGTGGACGCGGATTTGCTTATTATATTGTCAGATGTGGATGGACTATACGAAGGAACCTTAAGCCCTAAAGGGCCATTTAGAATAATTAAGGAAGTAAAAAAAATTACTCCTTATATCGCGTCCATTGCCTGCGGCACAGATAAGGAGATTTGCGTTGGCGGCATGTCTTCGAAAATTGAGGCAGCTAAGATTGCCACCCATTCGGGGATACCTATGCTACTCGCTAACGGCAAAAGCGATAACACGCTCGTAAATATTTTAAAGAAAGAAGATATCGGCACACTCTTTTTACCGAAGGAGAAATTGATATCAAGGAAACGATGGATTGCGTATGGCTCAAAGCCAAGCGGTCAGATTATCGTGGACGCAGGTGCCAGGTTGGCATTGATAGATAAGAAAAAAAGCCTGTTATCCAGCGGCATATTGGATTGCACTGGGCAATTTAAGACAGGCGATATTGTGAGTATCGCAGATTTAAATAAGAATGAATTCGCCAGGGGCCTCGCCAATTATTCCTCAGAAGAGATTAAGAGAATAAAAGGCTTAAAGTCGAATTTAATTGAACAGGTGCTGGGATACAAATATTACGATGAGATAATACATAGGGATAATTTGGTAATAATTGACAAATTATAACAAACGCTAATTTAAACTATAGGAAGGGGTATAGATGTCATTACGCGAAGAGGCGTTAAGAATATGTAAACTTGCCAGAGAGGCAAAGGATAGGTTGTGTAATATTCCGGGCTCAAAAAAAGACAAGGCCCTGATTAATATGGCAGAAGCGCTTTTAAAAGCAAAGAATTTTATAATAGGTGAGAATAAAAAGGATGCCCAGAAAGCGCAAAAAGAGGGTCTTTCGAAGGCGCTTATCGACAGGCTGTTGCTTACCGAAGAGCGTCTCTTAGCGATGAGTAATAGCCTAAGGGAAATAGCGGCTCTGGAATCTCCCGTAGGAGAGATATTTGAAATGCGCCAAAGGCCCAATGGCCTTAGGATAGGAAAACTAAGAGTGCCTATAGGCGTTATACTTATAATTTATGAATCAAGGCCTAATGTTACAAGCGACTGCATAGGCCTATGCCTTAAGTCGTCCAATGCCCTTATATTGCGCGGCGGTAGTGAGGCATTTAACTCAAATGTGGCTATATTCAAAACATTAAATGCGGTTTTGGATAAGATGGATTTTCCCAGAGGCAGCCTAAATATTGTTATGACAAAGGAAAGAAAGATTATAGGGGAACTGCTTTCTATGCAAAACTATATAGACCTGTGCATACCCAGAGGAGGAGAGTCTTTAATAAAAGAGGTTTCGGAAAAATCCAGAATACCCGTAATAAAGCATTATAAAGGTGTATGCCACAGTTATGTAGACAAACACGCCTCTTTAGGGATGGCGCTAAAGGTGTGTTACAACGCAAAGGTTCAAAGGCCAGGGGTATGTAACGCCATGGAGACGCTTTTGGTTCACAAGGATATAGCGGGTAGATTTCTTCCTGAGATGGCGGAGCGCTACAGAAAAGCAGGCGTCCAATTAAGGGGGTGCGATAAAACCCGCGCTTTATTAAAAGGCATAAAAAAAGCCACAGAGAATGACTGGTATGAGGAATATCTTGACCTTATACTGTCAATAAGGATAGTAGATGACTTAGAAGAGGCAATAGCGCATATTTCTAAATACGGCTCAAGCCACTCTGAGGCAATAATTACCGAGAACTATAAAAATGCGATGGAATTTCTGAACAGGGTGGACTCCGCCTGCGTATACGTGAATGCCTCAACCCGTTTTACGGATGGCGGCCAATTTGGCATGGGCGCGGAGATAGGCATAAGCACCGACAAGTTGCACGCAAGGGGGCCAATGGGACTTCGCGAACTAACCACCTACAAGTATATAATCTTTGGCGATGGCCAGATAAGAGAATAGATTTAATGCGCATAGGAATATTAGGCGGCACATTTAATCCGATACATATAGGACATCTTATTCTTGCCGAGGAGGCTTTGAGTAAGCTTTGCCTGGATAAGGTAATATTTGTCCCCACCTTTATCCCTCCCCATAAAAGCGAAGAAGAGCTGATTGACGCAAACCACAGATATCGGATGATAGAACTCGCCATTAAAGATAACCCCGCCTTTGAGGTGTCTGATATAGAATTAAGGCGTAAAGGAAAGTCGTATTCAGTGGATACCCTAAAACAGTTTAAGAAACGCTTTGGTAAGTTTACAAAACTTTTTTTTATAACCGGCTCAGATTCTCTAGGAGAGCTTTTTTCCTGGAAAGATATAAACGATATATTCAAACTTTCCCAGTTTGTCGTGGCAAATAGACCCGGTTATCCGTTCAAGGAACTGCCCAAGCATGCGGAGATAGTCCTTATAACGCCTATCGAGGTATCTTCCTCGGAAATAAGAAAGCGCATAAGAGAAGACCTTTCTATAAAGTACCTTGTCCCTGACAGCGTACGAAATTATATAAATAAGAAGAGGTTGTATAAATAGATGCCTTTCCACGCAAATAACATAAATGTATTTGCCCTGTTTTTACCGGAGGTAAAAGAACTTTTAAAAGAAAAGAAGTTTCAGGAGTTGAAGGAACTGCTCAAGAAGATTAACTCTATGGACCTCTCGGATGGTTTCAAAAATTTAGAACCACAGGAGAGAATATTGGTTTTTAAATTGCTCAGCACAAAAAAGGCTATAGAGGTATTTGAAAACCTGAGATTTGAGGAACAATCTTTTTTATTAAACAACCTCGCCAGTGAGGAGGTCTCCCAGATTTTAAATGAGATGGCGGCAGATGAGAGGGTGAAGTTGTTCAAGGACCTTCCGGAAAAGGTCATAAAGAAATTTTTCAGCCTTATGAAAGAGGAAGAGGTAAACGATGTAAAGAAGTTGATGAGTTTTAGAGAGGGTACGGCAGGAAGTTTTATGACAACAGACTTTGTGGAGTTGAAAAAGGATATGAGCGCAAGACGTGCAATCTTAAAGTTACAGGAACACCAGCGCACAGGCGAGATACGAAACGTATATTCCGCATATGTCACGGACGATGATCACGGGCTCTTGGCCGGGGTAAGCCTTCAGATGCTCTTATCAGCCCCTCCGGATATACCGATAAAAGACATAATGAGTTCGGTTGAATTGATAAAGGTAAATGTTGACCTGGACGATGAGGAGGTTGCAAAGATTTTTACCAAATACGGACTGTCGGATCTTCCTGTGGTAAACGGAGACAACAGGCTCGTGGGGATAATAACGGTAGACGATATCGTAGATTTAATCCATAAAGAGGCTACAAAGGATATATATGAGATAGGAAAGATGTCTGTTGGGAAAGACGAGGATATAAGTTATACCAGGTCAACCGTTACTACCCTTGTGAAACGCCGTGCAGGATGGCTTATATTTTTACTCGTTTTTGACTTTCTTACCGGAACCGTGCTAAAGACCTTTGAACATGCCCTGGGAAGCGTAGTCGCATTAACCTTCTTTATACCTATGCTGCTCGATACAGGCGGAAATGCAGGCGCCCAGACCTCCATTACTCTAATAAGGGGATTTGCCACAGGAGATGTAAATTTTAAAAATGTGTTGCGGGTGGTGCGAATGGAGGCTGTATCGGCTTTAATTATGGGCCTCATTGTTGGGGTTGTTGCCTTTTTAAGGGCATATTTTTTGCAACAGGAATTATTGCTTGCATTAGTGGTGGGGCTTACGATGTGTTTTATTGTGCTTTTAGCCATAGCCACCGGAATAATACTGCCGATTTTGTCAAAAAGAATTGGGCTTGACCCGGCAGTGCTTGCAGGGCCTATTACCACAAGCATAGTGGATGTGGTAGGTTTAATCATATATTTTAAAGTGGCTCAATTCATCCTTCCCATATTGAGAGGGCATATCTAGTGCGCTGTCAAATTAATTTTTAATATGACAGCGCACAGAGCAATTGAGCAATCGAAAATAGAAAATAGACAAAATAGGAAGGCTCAATTGCGGTCTAATTTCGATTTTCTATTGTTCAAAACGGCAGTCTTGCCGCTAAAGACTAATTTTACAGAGCAGTAATCATATGAGTCTTAATTTAATTTTTGCGCTACTCGCACTTTTAGTTATGCTGGCTATAGTTTCCTCCTTTTTATCTGCAGCGGAAAGTGCCCTTATTGCGGTTTCCAAGATTCGCTTAAGGAATCTGGTTGAAAAAAAAGTTAAATTTGCAAAATTAGCCTTTGACCTTATAGCCAATATTGACAGGCTCATAGCCACAATTCTGCTAAGCAATAACTTTGTGAATGTAGCCATATCCGCTATCGGCACCTCTATATTTATTTTTCTATTTGGCAATCATTTCATAATAGTGGGCTTGTCCACCTTAATAATTACTACCTTTATCCTTATATTCTGCGAGATAACACCGAAGATATTTGCGCTCCGGAGCGCAGAAAAGGTAAGCCTCTTTTCGGCAAGGCCTATGTATTTTTTAGTAAACCTCTTAAACCCATTGGTGAGGTTTTTTACGATATTCAGCAATTTTCTGATAAAACTATGGGGTATAGAGAAGACAAAACGCTCTCCTCTCATAACCGAAGAAGAGTTAAAGCTAATGATTGAGATAGGAAAGGAAGAAGGTATCATTCTGGATGAAGAAAGAAAGATGTTGCACAGGATATTCAAGTTCGGCGACACAGTAGTATCTGAGGTTATGGTGCCGCGAAACGATATAATTGCGATAAGCATAGAGGAAACGCCGGATGAACTTTTGAATTTATTCGTTGAGGAGGGCCATTCCCGCTTGCCCGTATATAAGGGGGATATTGATAACATAATGGGAATTGTCTATGCGAGGGACCTGCTTCATATCTGGTTTAACAAACAACTCATAATAATTCCGGACATAGTACACCCTGCGTTTTTTGTAAACCAATCCAAAAGGGTGAACGAGCTTCTCAGGGAATTTAAGGAGAAACGAATACATATGGCAATAGTGGTAGATAGCAACAATCATACATTAGGTTTGGTTACCCTGGAGGACCTTACAGAGGAGATACTGGGCGAGATAGAGGATGAACTGAGTTTAAAGATGCCGACCTTAGACCTTGACAAAAGTACCTGATATGTTAAAATTTCACATTAATAGACACTTTAGGAGGTGTGATAATGGATGCATATTGCGTAAAGTGTAAGTCGAAGAAGGAAATGAAAGATGCCGTTAAGGTTACCATGAAAAACGGAAGGACCGCTATGAAAGGAAAATGCCCTGACTGCGGCACCGGCTTATACAGGATAATGAGTAAAGAATAGATTAAGATCCCGATGCCTTCTTCTGGGCGTAAAAAGAAAATAGCCTCAGTCCCCAAGGAAAAGGATAAGGTGCTTTCTATAGCCAGGCTCGCTCATAACAAGAAAGCGGATGATATCGTCATATTAGATATGAGGCAGCTTACAGATTATACAGATTACTTCGTAATCTGTACCGCCAGTTCCGAAAGGGCAGCCAAGGCAATTGCGGATGAAATACTCGATTCTACACCTAAAGACAAAGTAGCGCACCGGCATACCGAAGGTTATAAAGAAGGCGAGTGGATTTTGATAGACCTGGGAGATATTGTGGTGCATATCTTCCATGCCGCCAAGAGAGCATTTTATGACCTTGAGAGATTATGGGGAGATGCGCCAAGACTTACTCTCAAAAACTGTAAGTGAATATTTTGTTTTATTCGCATATAAGCCCTCCGGAATTCCTTCCGAGTTCTGATACCTCTGTTTTAAGTTTTATGAAAATCCGGTCCCATATTCTGGCATAATACAAGATGGAAGAAGTAAAATCGCAGTTAATAGAATTAATAAGAGAAATACTTAAAGAGCGCTTTGGGCAGCTTAAGAATTTAGAAAATATCCAGATATATCTGGAGGTCCCAAAGGATAAGCGCTTTGGCGACCTCTCTACCAATATAGCAATGCAGATTTCAAAAGAATTAGGTTGCGCCCCGGCCAAGGCCGCAGATACAATTATGGATTTTTTAAATAAGAAGATAAGTCTTACGCCTTTAAGGGAGAACATATCCAGCGTAAAAGTAGAGGGCGCCGGTTTTATAAATTTTTATCTTAAAGAAGATACCTTAGTCTATGGGATAACCGAGGTTTTAAAAAAAGGAAAAGACTTTGGCAGAAGCAATATCGGCGAGAATAAAAAACTCCAGATAGAGTTTGTAAGCGCTAACCCGACAGGGCCTTTAAGTATTGCCCATGCGAGGCAGGCAGCAGTAGGAGATACCATGGCAAATGTGCTGTCTTTCTTAGGCTGGCTTGTTGCAAGAGAATATTATATAAACGATGAAGGAAATCAAATCAGGCTACTTGGCGAATCTGTACGCTCGCGCTACCTTGAGCTTTTAAAAAAAGAAACTGCTTTTCCTGAAAACGGATATAAGGGTAGATATATATATGAAATTGCGCAAGCTCTTATAGATACCCTTAAGGATACTCTTTTAAACAAAAAGGTGGAGTTTTTTTCGAACTATAGCGTAAGATTTATACTGAGATGGATAAAAGAGGACCTCGGGAGTTTCGGAGTAAAATTTGACAGTTGGTTCAGCCAGAAAGGCCTTTCCCGGACTAACCGGATAGCGGAGTCAGTTGAACTGCTAAGGAAAAAAGGTTTTATCTATGAGAAAGAGGGGGCAATATGGTTTAATTCGACTGTCTTTGGCGACGATAAGGACAGGGTGGTGATAAAAAGTGACGGTACCTTTACCTATATTGCGCCGGATATTGCTTACCACAGGGACAAGTTTAGCAGAGGTTTTAGGCGGCTTATCAACATATGGGGGCCAGACCATCACGGTTATATCTCAAGGCTTAAGGCGGCAGTGTGTGCCCTGGGATTTAAAGAGGATGATATAGCAATATTAATCGTCCAATTAGTTACCTTGTATAAGGATAAAAAGCCTGTCCCTATGTCCACAAGAGAAGGCCAGTTTATAACCCTTAAAGAATTAATATCTGAGGTGGGTAAAGACGCCGCAAGGTATTTCTTCTTGATGAGAAAAATAGACAGTCATCTTGATTTTGATATGGAACTCGCAAAAGACAAAACGCCAGAAAACCCTGTATTCTATGTCCAATATGCCCATGCGAGGATTTCAAGCGTTCTGAAAAAAGCAAGGATAAAGAAAGCAAATCTTCTTAATTGTGATTTAAGTATGCTCATTCAGCCCGAAGAGGCGGATTTGGTAAAACTTATAATGAGGTTTCCTGATATAGTAAAACAAGCCGGGTTTAACCTTGAACCATACAGGTTACTGCCGTACCTTGAGACGCTCGCAAAGACCTTTCACAGCTTTTACGATAAACACAAGATAATAGGGGAGGATAAAGGACTTACCCTTGCCAGACTGGCGCTTATTGAGGCTGTACGGATTGTGATAGAAAACGGTTTAAAACTAATTGGCGTAACTGCTCCGAAGGAGATGTAAATGAAGCCATCCGCCAAGATTTGTGGCGGATTCGGCTGAATTTACCCTTGACATTTTGCTATGGATGCAACTTTTATAAGACAAAATGTCAAGGGTTTAATGGTTCGACTTCGTCCCTCGACTTCGCTCACCATCCTGAGCGTAGTCGAAGGATTCGCACAGCAACTTATGTTCCCTTAGAAATCGCCTGCCTGCCTGACGACAAGGCGAGCGATTTCAAGGATTTAGTCCCGGAAAATCTTCGATTTTCACGGGGCACTCTGTTCCATAAGTTGCGTGCTCGTAGGAGATGTGAATGTCTTTTCTGGTAATAAAACTTGCTATAGGGCATTCAATTGGCATAGAAGGCCTTTTGTCTGGGCTTGTGAATTTTGGATACAGGAGGGTAGAGCCCGTTTCTGAGCAGGGAGAATTCAATCTAAAGGGCGGCCAGCTTGAAATATTCCCCATTGGTTTTCAATTTCCCGTAAGGGTGGAATTCACCTTTGAGGATAGAATAGAATCGATGAAGAGTTTTAATCTATTCAGCAAGAAATTTATTGCCAATTTTAATTCCCTGACAGTACTCCCCATCAAAAGCGCAAGGCCTGTTAGAATAAAATCGGATGTTATACTAGGTGAATATAAAAACCCCTTAAAGGATTTTAGCGATTTAGAGGTAGGGGATTATATAGTGCATGATGAATCCGGCATCGGCATATATAGGGGAATAGAAAAGATAAACCTAAGGAGGAGGTTGCAAGACCACCTCGTTATTGAATATGCTGAAGGCGAAAAGCTGTATGTGCCATGGGATAGGCTTGAGCTTGTGCATAAGTATATCGGATTCGAAGGTGCACCTCCGAAACTTTGCAAGCTGGGTTCGAAGATGTGGCGTAGGATAAAGTCGGAAACTAAAAATGGCATAGACAGCCTGGCTCTTGAGTTATTACAGATGCAGGCCTCAAGAGAGGCGCTGGAGGGTTTTAGTTTTTCATCGGACACCGACTGGCAGGGAGAGTTTGAGAAGACCTTTGAATTTAAGGAAACCCCGGATCAGATTAAGGCAACTGAAGAGCTTAAGCGCGACATGGAATCTAAAAGGCCTATGGACAGGCTTCTTTGCGGGGATGTGGGTTATGGAAAGACAGAGGTTGCTATGCGCGCCGCATTTAAGGCGGTTATGGATAATAAACAAGTGGCCATTCTGGTCCCAACAACGGTCCTTGCGCTTCAGCATTATAATACCTTTAGAACGCGCCTGAAGGATTTTCCTGTAAGGGTGGAGATGCTCTCAAGGTTCCGCAGTGAAGGCGAACAGGTAGAGATAGTAAAGGGGCTCAGAGCCGGCAGCATTGATATTATCATAGGCACCCATAGACTTCTCTCGGAGGATATAGGTTTTAAAGACCTCGGGCTTGTAGTAATAGACGAGGAGCAGAGATTTGGCGTAGCGCACAAAGAAAGGTTAAAAAAATTTAGATTGCTTGTGGATGTGTTAACCCTTACCGCGACCCCAATACCCAGAACCCTTTATATGTCTCTTATGGGCGTAAAGGATATATCCGTAATAAATACCCCTCCGGAAAATAGGCTTCCGGTGTATACCTATGTCGGAGAGCTTGACGAGGCCCTTATTAAAGAAGCCATAAAGAAAGAACTCTTAAGGAACGGTCAGGTATTTTTTGTGCATAATGAGATAGGCTCAATAGAAAAAGCGAGAAAGAAGTTGGAGGAACTGGTTCCTTTTGCTAAAATAGCGATTGCCCACGGCCAGATGGCGGAAGGGGCCCTTGCGTCCCTTATGACAGGATTTATAAATAAGAAATTTCAGATACTTTTGTGCACTACTATAATAGAATCCGGAATAGACATACCAAACGTTAATACGCTTATTGTAAATAATGCACAGGCTTACGGTCTTTCTGACCTTTATCAATTAAGAGGAAGGGTCGGCAGGTTTGACAGAAAGGCCTTTGCGTATTTTTTCTATCCCAAAGAGATGGTCTTAACAAGGGATGTCAAAAAGAGACTAGACGCCATAGAAAAGTACTCCCAATTAGGGGCGGGTTTCAGGGTAGCTATGGCAGACCTTGAGATAAGAGGCGCAGGCAATATACTCGGCAAAGAACAGCATGGATATATCCAGTCAATCGGCTTTGACTTATACCTGAGGCTTTTAAGAGAATCTGTCGAGAAGCATGGTAATTTTTTAAAAAAGAGATATGCGGCATAAAAAAGAAAGGCGTTAAAAATGAACCTGATTAAAACCTTAATTTTTCTTTTCTTTTCTTTTATTCTATGCGGATGCGCAGATTCTTCCTTTATTTTGGCTAGGCTCAATAACAAGGTTATAACCCTCAAGGACTTTGAAAACAGGATAGCTAAATTGCCCCCAAGGTATCAAGAGGTTATAAAGAGAAGAAAGATAGATTATTTAAATAATCTGATAGATGAGGAATTGCTTTTTGAGGAAGCGAAAAGGAGGCGCATAGAAGAAGACAGCCAAATAAAGGAATTGCTTTTTGAGGCAAAGAAAAAGATACTCGTATCCAAGCTAATCGATACCGAGATAAATAAGGGTATTTCCGTCAAAGAGGAGGATATAGAAGATTATTACAAACTCCATCAGGAGGAATTCGCTGAGCCGGAAAAACTAAGGGCAAGCCATATACTACTGCCAACCATGGAGGAGGCGGTTTCAATATTAAAGGAACTGAAAAGCGGAAAGGACTTTGCGCAATTGGCACTTGAAAAATCTACTGATGCGTCAAAGGTAAACGGAGGCGACATAGGTTATTTTACAAAGGGCCAGATGATACCTGATTTCGAAGAGGCATGCTTTGTGCTCAAGGTCGGAGAATTAAGTAATGTAGTTAAAACCTCTCTCGGATTTCATATAATAAAACTCACAGACAGATTACCCTCGCAGCGTAAGAGCTTCGAGCAGGTAAAGGAGGATATAAGAAATATCCTGCTCACGAGAAAGCGTAAGGCAAACTTTGATAATTTTATGGCTAACTTAAGAAAGAACGTTAAGATACATATAAACGAAAAACTATTAACCACAAGCGATGAAAAAAAGAAAGAATAATAGACTTTTTTATGGCGTATTAGCAACAGGGTTTCTTTTAAACCTGTCTGGGGTTTGTATCCTGCAGGGAGAACTTATTGACAGGACAGTGGCGGTGGTGAACGACGAGGTGATTACCGAGAGCGAAGTAGGTGAATTATTAAATCCCATAACCGAACAACTTAACCAGACATATAAGGGTGATGAACTTGAATTCTACTTTGCCAAGGCGCGAAAAGAAATACTGGAAAGGCTTATTGAGGACAAATTAATCCTTCAAGAAGCCCGAAGGCAAAAAATCCTTGTGGATTCCGAGGAGGTAGAGCAAAAACTGTCGGAATTAAAGGAAAAATTTTCTTCCGAAGAGGAATTTGAAAAAGCCCTGAGAGCAAGTTCCACCACGGCTGGAAGGATAAGGGAGAGAATAAGGGAACAGCTTATGATGGCAAGGCTCTTTGAAAAGGAGGTCAGGTTTAAGGTTCAGGTAAACCCTCAGGAGATTACCGAATACTTTAGAAACAACCCAGACAAGTTCAAAGACTCTCCAACGGTAAAGGCGCGAAACATTACAGTGAGATTTAAGAATGCCGCGGAGAGGCTTTCCGCAAGCCGAAAGATAAAAGAAGCGCTCTCCCTTTTAAAGCAGGGAAGGGATTTTAAGGAAGTGGCGATGCAGTATTCTGAGGGCCCAAATGCGACAAGCGGCGGCGACCTCGATATAGTCAAAAAAGGACAGATGAGAGATGAAATTGACAGGGTTATATTCAGCTTAAAAAAGGGCGAGATATCCGATATTATAGAAACCGAATCCACATTCAACATCTTCCTGGTCGAGGATAATATGACAGTCGAGGAGAAGAGTATTGATGAGGCAAATGAACGGATACGAAATATTTTATTTCAGAAGAAGTTAAAAGAGAGATTCAACGAGTGGATTGAGAAGTTGAAAAAAGATGCATATATATCGGTCAGATAATATGCAATCTCTGCAAAACAAGGATTGCATTGATTACAGCGATTTTTAAAAAGATTACAGCGATTTAGTAACGATGTTTCAATCTCTGTAATCGGTCTTTTAATCGCCGTAATCATACCTTTATTTATTTTACAAAGCGAGATAAAAACCTTATGGCGAAAGCAAAGGATAAACCCAGGATTGCAATAACAATGGGCGATGTCTCAGGGATAGGCCCTGAGGTTATCTATAAGGCATTTTTGCGTAACAAATTATCAGCCAAAGCGGTTTTTGTCGTAATAGGCAACTTAGGGGTGATACGGAATTTAGAGAAATATATAAAAGGGTATTTAAGAATCAATGTCTTAAAAGATAAAAGTTGTGATTTTGTAGAAGATGAGCTTAACCTTATAGACCTGAACAATGTATCTGGCGGGGATTATAAAATCGGAGAGCCGAACAGGAAAACCGCCCTTGCCGCAAAACAATACTTAGACAAGGCTATAGCGCTTGCAAAAAGCGGCAGAATCGACTGCATTGTAACAGGGCCTATCCATAAAAAGGCTATGAGCCTGGTTGATTTTAACTCATCAGGGCATACCGAATATATTGCCGATAAGTGCAATGTTAAGGATTTCGCAATGATGATGGTGTCAAAATATTTTAAGGTTATACTTGCGACGACACACATACCGCTAAAGGATGTCCCTTCTGCAATAAAAACAGGCGAAATATTAAAAAAAATAAAACTCGCCCATATTTCCCTTATAAGGTATTTTGGAATAAGAAAACCCAAACTTGCCCTTTGCGCTTTAAATCCCCACTGCGGGGAAGGAGGGGTTTTTGGAACCGAAGAAAAAGATATTCTGCTGCCTGCGGCGAGGCTTGCCCAAAAAGCGCACATAGATATAAAAGGGCCGCTTGCCCCTGACAGCCTTTTTTCAAAGGCATATAAAGGCGCCTACGATGCCCTCATATGTTTATATCATGACCAGGCAATGATACCCATAAAACTATTTGGCTCAAGCGATGCCGTAAATCTCACCCTGGGCCTACCCTTCATAAGGACCTCGCCTGGCCATGGCACAGCATGTGATATAGCAGATGCATTTAAGGCAGATGAGTCTTCGATGTATTCTGCCATACGGCTTGCAACGGAAATATATAAAAATAGCTTAAGAGGGTCTTTTTGAAGGTTACGCTAGTAAAAGGCCTTTTTAGAAAATATAATTTTAGGCCCAATAAAAAATTGGGCCAAATTTTTTTAATAGACGAAAATATTCTAAAAAAACTTGCAGACAGCGCTGATATAAAACAGACAGATTATGTTCTTGAGATAGGTTCCGGATTCGGGAATCTTACAAAATATCTTACAGAAAGGGCAAAAAGGGTTTTTACAGTAGAAAAAGACTCAAGACTTTGTAAAATGATTTATGAGTATCTCGGAAATTCTCCAGAAAATCTCAAGGTCATTTGCTCGGATATTTTAAGGTTTAACTTAGAAGATTTATTTAAAAACGCATCAGAAAAAATAAAGGTTGTCGGAAACCTGCCCTACTATATAACAAGCCCGATAATATCCAGCCTGATTAAAAATAAAAATTATATAAATTCAGTTCAGCTTGTTATTCAAAAAGAAGTGGCAGAGAGAATCCTTGCTAAGCCCTCAACCAGAGACTACAGTTTCTTAAGCCTCTTAGTTCAGTTCCATTTTAATGTTTTTAAATTATTTGATATAGCTAAGAGTTGTTTTTTGCCTGTTCCGGAGGTTGACTCAACCGCATTAAAATTTGATATACCAGAACGCCCTAAATTCTCCTCAAAGGACGAAAAATTTTTATTCAGGCTGATAGATGCGTCTTTTAAGCAGAGGAGAAAGATGCTGCTAAATGTGATACATAAGGATATAGTTCCCGATATCTCTAAAGAGGCTATTCTTGAGATTTTTAAAAGAGTAGATATTGACCCAAGAGCAAGGGCTGAGAATCTATCCCTGGAGGAATTTTCCAGGCTTTCTGAAGCCCTTCCTTGACACCGCAAAGACGCAAAAGCCCACAAAGACGCAAACGCTAAATCGCAAAATACTCCTTTGCGTTTTTGGCGGTCTACCGCAAAGAGCGCAAAGATTTTTGCGTTTTTGCGATAACGGTTTTGCGGACACCTTGCGGTTTAGCGGTGTAAGATAGACTTTTTCAGGAATCTCAAGAAAAATATTGACTCTATATGTTAAAAGCATATAATTATATGCAAAATACATAACTTGCCTGACGCCTGCCTGTCGGCAGACAGGGCAGTCAGGTAGGAGCAAAAAGAATGAGGGAATTTTCTAAAAACAGGGCAGAATTATTAAGACTTTTTTTGACTAACCCTGAACAGTCTTTTTATATTCAGGAGATAGGCAGGATTTTAGGCAAGAAACCAGGCATTTTTCAAAGAACCCTGAATAACATGGAAAAAGAGGGTATTTTAGTAAGTGAATATAAAGCAAATGCGCGATATTTTAAGGCGAACAAAGATTATACCTTATATAAAGAATTAAAAAGTATAGTTTTTAAGACAGTAGGCGTGTCTGGGGGTCTTAAAGAAGCGCTAAAGAAGGTAAAAGGCATCGATTTTTCTTTTATATATGGCTCGTATGCTAAAGCCAGAGAAAATTACCTCTCAGATATTGACCTCGTTGTTATCGGTAGTCCTAATGAGGATTTATTAATCAGAGAATTAGATAAACTTGAGGATGCATTAAAGCGGGAAATCAATTATAAGTTATATTCTTTAAAAGATTTCAAAAAAGAGTTAAAAGAAAAAGAACCATTTCTCTTAGAAATTTTAAGAGATACAAAAATAATGCTTATAGGCGAAGAAGATGAGTTACGAAAGATTCTTAAGGGATAGGTTAATTAAAAAACAAAGCCCTGATTTTAAACAAATAGAGTATCAACTAAAAAGAGCGCAGAAAGACCTGAAAACTGCTGAGTTAAATTTATCAATTGATTTAACCTGGGCTTTTGCCATAGCGTATCATGCTATGATGAGAGCCAGTAAGGCACTGATGTATTCAAAGGGATATTTACCTACTGCAAAGAGGTCTCATAAAACAATTGTTGAGTTTGCCAAATTAAGCCTTAGCAGTGAATATGAAAACCTTATTAGCCGTTTTAATCGTATGAGAAGACAACGCCATGATTTCATTTATGATTCTAAAAACCACATAACATTCCACGAAGCAAAGTTATCAATAGAGACAGCAAAGAAACTAATTGAAGAAATAATCACTCTTGTTAAGAAGGAAAGTCCAGAAAAGGATTTATGGAGAGGATAAACGAAGGATTGACATATATCCTGGGGCATGTTATTTTATGGTGTAGGAAAGTATAAAACTTTCCTACACCACTGAAACTTCGCAAAGAAGAGTCCTGAGTTCGCCAACGAAGTTGGCGAACGAAGTTTCTTGTAACCTGAAATATTATAAAATGTTATGAAAATTACAAGGGGTGTAGTTGAGTATCTAAGCGCACTGGCAAGGATAGAGCTTTCTGACCAGGAGAAGGCGCTTTTAAGCGTTCAGCTTGAAGATATTCTGAATTATTTTGAGACCCTTCAAAGGTTAGATACAAAGGAAATTCCTCCCACCAGCCACGTATTCTCCATAAAGAATGTCTTTAGAGAGGACACGCAAAGGGAATCCTTAAAAGGCGAAGAGGTCTTAAAAAATGCCCCTTCTGCAGAAGGCGGGTGTTTTAAGGTTCCGAGGATAGTCTAATGAAGCTAAATTTACTTAGTGCTGGCGAAATTATAAGAAACAAAGAGAAATTGCCTATATCTGAAATAGCGTCTGATTGTAGTAAGAGGATAGATAGTATTGACAAAAATATAAGGGCTTTTGTCTATGTGAATAAGGATTGTCAAAAAGACATACATATAAAAGGAGGTAAGCTCTTTGGTATACCTGTTGCCATAAAGGACAACATATGCGTTAAGGATGAGCTTACCACCTGCTCCTCAAAAATTTTAGAGGGTTTTAAAAGCCCATATGATGCCACGGTTATAGAGAAGTTAAAGAAAGAAGGGGCTATATTGCTCGGTAAAACAAATATGGATGAATTTGCATTCGGTTCTTCCTGCGAGACCTCATATTATGGGCCAACGTATAATCCATGGGATACAAGCCGGATACCCGGAGGCTCAAGCGGCGGTTCAGCGGCTAGCGTGGCAGCAGATGAAACTATAATGGCTTTGGGTTCAGATACAGGCGGTTCAATAAGGCAACCTGCCAGTCTTTGCGGCGTGGTGGGGCTAAAGCCCACCTATGGCAGGGTTTCAAGGTATGGGCTGATTGCCTTTGCCTCAAGCCTTGACCAGATAGGCCCTATTACAAAGACGGTGGAGGATTGCGCTATCCTTTTAAATGTAATAGCAGGCTATGACGAGAGGGATTCCACCTCAGTAGATATTGATGTTCCCGACTACACAAGAGCGCTCATAAAGGATGTAAAAGGCTTAAATATTGGGATCCCAAAGGAATATTTCATAGAAGGCCTTGATGCAGATGTTAAAAAAGCAGTTTTTGATAGCCTGAATATTCTCAGAGAATTGGGAGCAAAAACTATAGAGATTTCCCTGCCCCACACTGAATACGCACTTAGCGTCTACTATATTCTTGCGCCTGCTGAAGCCAGTTCAAATTTGGCTCGTTTTGACGGAGTCCAGTATGGTTTCAGGATAAAAGACCCGGATAACCTATTGGCATTATATGGAAAAACCAGAAGCAATGGTTTTGGTAAGGAGGCAAAGCGCAGGATAATTCTGGGAACCTATTCCTTAAGCAGCGGATATTACGATGCGTATTATCTTAAGGCGCTCAAGGTCAGGACCCTGATAAAAAGGGATTTTGATGAGGCTTTTAAGTTATGCGACTGCATAATTACCCCCACTTCTCCTACCTGTGCCTTTAAACTCGGAGAAAAAGTTAACAAGCCACTTGATATGTATCTTTCAGATATATTTACAATACCTGTAAACCTTGCAGGACTACCTGCAATATCAATACCCTGTGGGTTTAATAAGGAAAACTTACCCATAGGCCTTCAGATAATCGGAAAACCCTTTGAGGAAGAACTACTGTTCAGGGCGGCTTATACATTTGAACAATCGACAGAGTTTCATAAGAAAAAACCAAAAATATAAATAAAAATTAAGGTAAAGCTGAGGTTGAGGTTTAGAAAAGCCATTCTTAGCCTTAACCTAAACCTTAACCTGCTAAATACAATATGGAATTAGAAGTTGTAATAGGTCTTGAGGTTCATCTGCAACTTTTAACCAAGACAAAGGCATTCTGCTCATGCAGTACAGAGTTCGGAGCGCCTCCAAATACGCATACCTGTCCCGTATGCTTAGGCCTGCCCGGCTCATTACCTGTCTTAAACAAAAAAGCGTTTGAGTATGCTATAAAGGCAGCCTTAAGCCTTAATTGTCGCATAGCAGACATAATGAAATTTGACAGGAAGAATTATTACTATCCGGACCTTCCTAAGAACTACCAGATATCCCAGTATGATATGCCGTTGGCTTCCTCCGGTTACGTAGAGATATTCGATGGGAAAAAGAGGGTAAATATAAGACGCGCGCATCTTGAAGAGGATGCAGGAAAACTCATACATGACGAGAAAAAGGGACTAAGCCTCATAGATTATAACCGCTCAGGTATGCCTCTTTTGGAGATAGTAAGCGAGCCTGATATAAATTCTCCGCAAGAGGCCTACGAGTATCTGACCATTTTAAAGTCTATATTCCAATATATTGAGGTTTCTAACTGCAATATGGAGGAGGGCTCTCTTAGATGCGATGCAAATATCTCCGTAAGAAGACCGGGTGAGCCCTTGGGAAGCAAGGTGGAGTTAAAGAATATGAACTCCTTTAAGGCGGTTAAGGATGCCCTTGGGTATGAGGCAGAAAGGCAGGAAAGGCTTTTCTCTAATAAAGAGAAGATTTTGCAGGAGACAAGGCTATGGGACGAGGATTCAAAAAAGACAATCTCTATGCGCTTAAAAGAAGAGGCGCAGGATTACAGATATTTTCCCGAACCTGACCTTGTGCCTTTTGTTATTGATAATAAACTTGTTGAAAGAATAAGCCTTGAAATACCCGAGATGCCCGAAAATAAGAAAAAGCGTTTTATAAAAGAGTATAACCTGCCTGTCTATGACGCTGAGGTCCTGACGAAAGACAAGAATCTTTCTGTTTTTTTTGAGGAATGTTCCAAGATATATAATAACCCAAAGACTGTAAGCAACTGGATAATGGGTGAGTTGTTGATGTATTTAAACGAACAGAATGTCTCAATAACCGAGCTGAAATTAAAACCGGAATATTTTGTGGAGATTTTAAAACTAATCGATTCAAATGTGATAAGCGGCAAGATTGCAAAAGAGGTTTTTAGCGAGATGCTTTCCACAAACAAAGCGCCAAGCGCTATAATAAGTTTAAAAAGTCTTACCCAGATAACGGATGAAAGCACCCTTAGAAAAGTCGTAGAAAAAATCCTGAATGAAAATCAGCGAGTAGTGACAGATTATAAAAATGGCAAGCAAAACGCCTTTACCTATCTTATGGGTCAGGTTATGAGAGAGACAAAGGGCAAGGCAAACCCCAAGAAGGCAAACGATATCCTAAGAGAAAGGCTTGAAGAAATTTTGAAAAAGGTTTAACTCATTTGCGTTATATTGTTTTGTCAAATAAATAGAAGTATGATTACGGCGATTAAAAAGACCGATTACAGAGATTGAAGCATTATTATTAAATCGCTGATATTATGAAAAGGCTAACACCTACAATTGGTTTAAGGTA
>CAZDNS010000027.1:0-21213 GCA_964506845.1 uncultured Planctomycetia bacterium
TTAAGTATTTCCTTCAATTATAAATCCTTTTGATTTCCAATGCAAATTTTGGGTTTAATACCTGCGGAACGTATTGCGTCGTGATTTATGAAAACTTCTCGGGTGGAAACTTCTCGGTTGATGGCGGGAGGGCGGTTTTAAGGAATGGTCAAACTGCTCAGCAGGAATTTCCGGATGACGGGCAACGGGCAGTGAAGCCCTGATTAGTTTTTCAATATCTTTTACATCGCGGCTCTGGTCAGGGGTGGCGAAGGAAATCGCGTGTCCTTTATGGCCTGCCCGGCCTGTGCGGCCAATGCGGTGGACATAGTTCTCAGTATCCTCAGGTAAATCATAATTAATAACAAGTTCAATGCCTATAACATCAATGCCCCTGGCTGCAATATCTGTAGCCACAAGCACCTTGTAACGGCCCCTCTTAAAACCCTCCAGAGCCTCACGGCGCTGGCTGAGCGTTCTATTGGAATGTATTTCCGCTGCGCTATAGCCCATTTCCCGAATAGCCCGCGTTATTTTCTTAGCATTGTGCTTGGTGCGGGAAAACAGAAGAATTGCTCCGTGGTATTGCGGAATCAGCCTGCCAAGAAGCTTGAGTTTCATATCCCTTTTTACGATAAACAATTCCTGGGTAACGTCCTCTGCTGTTGTACCGGATGGGGCAATTTCAACAGACACGGGAAGCTTCATATATTTAGCCGCGATTTCCATCACCTTCTCAGGTATGGTTGCCGAAAAAAGCATGGTCTGGCGGTCCCTCGGCAGATATCTAAGGATTTCGTTAATCTGCGGGGCAAAGCCCATATCCAGCATGCGGTCTGCCTCATCAAGAACCAGCATATTGATTTCATGCGTCATTACATTCCTGCGGGTTATGTGGTCATTGAACCTGCCGGGCGTTGCTATAAGGATGCGCGGATTCCTCCGCAGTGCGCAGATCTGGTCCTGCATCGATGCGCCTCCGATCAAGCAGGCCGTCTTCATACCAAACGGGTGCGCAATCCCCTGGAATGATTCATCAATCTGAATGGCTAATTCCCTGGTGGGAGCGAGAACCAGCCCTAATCCCTTTTTCTGCGCCAGGCGCTGAACCATAGGGATGGCAAATGAATGGGTCTTGCCGGTTCCGGTCTGCGCAATACCAACCACGTCTTTACCTTCAATGGCAAGCGGGATAGCCTTCAGCTGAATCGGGGTAGGCACCTTAAACTTTATGCGCTCAAGAATATCGAGTATTTTAGGCGCAATACCCAGCCCGTAAAAACCCTGTTCGGGGAGGAGGTTTGCTTCCGGAGGAAAACTCTCTGCGTTAGCCGCCTTATATATCACTCCAGTTATTCTCCTCTAAGTTTATGTCCTAGTTCAGAGTGAACCATATGGACATAGCAGTAGGCTTCATGATTATAAATACTCAAAATTTGCTTACAGTGCGGAAATTTACACTTTCTGCCTTTCCGCGAGGTCTTTATCTTTTTGATAGATACTCCTTTGTCTAAAAAACTCCGAAAAAAAGCCGCAAAGGTTAGTCATCTCCTTTGCGGCTTAAGATTTTCTAATCTTTATGTGATTATACCACTCTATCAAGTATTGTCAAACGCAATCTTAGATACCCCGGCTTCAGAGGCGAGGAAGTCCATGGGATATGCAATATGCCTTTTCCTGGCAGGATTCGGAAGATTCTTGGCATGTTATAAATTTAGTCGGAAAAGATATTAGATATTAATAAAAATACAAACGTCCCCTTTTTCCGCATCCATCTGCCTTTCTGGTCTCCATGGTCCCCATGATATCGTTATTAAGAAGAATCTATCTGCTGTCCATTCGTTAGCGCCTATATTGTATTGCTTTTTTAAGGACTCTAACCAAGGACCGTCAGCACATTCACTTTCCCATCTTTTCAACAACCCAAAATAAATCTCTTTTGCTCGCATCTATTCCCCCTGCTCATTCAATAGCAAAACTAGCATTTACAACAGCCATAACTTTCTTCTCATAGGAAGATGTGAATTTGGGGATGTTTCTATTTCTCAAAAATTAGAACTGCCTCTGTTAAAAACTATGGATGAGGCGTGATTGCCACAATAACAATCTCTCCCCTCTTTTGGCCGTAAAAAAAGAATATTCTATATGCCGCAGGCGTATCCTGCTCGGCATAAGCCTCAAAAACTTTTTCTCTGCGTGGCCCCTTAAACGATAAAAACTCATGCGTCTGCAAGCTGGGATGGCGGGGATTTTCCTGCAGAAACTTAAGGGCTTTGGATACTGCCTTAAAGCGCTTTTCAAGATGAGCCGATTCCTTTAGTTCCTTAAGGTTGGCCTTGGCGGTAGGCGTAAAACTTAAGAAGAACCTCATAATTTTTCCAAGAAGGATTCCAAATCATCTACGCGCTCGGTTTTGCCTTCCCGCACTTCCTTTAAGCCCTTGCGGAGTTTTCCGATGACCTCAGGATTTTGGTATATCCACGCCTCGCTAGTGGGAATAGATACTGACGGCCTTAACAAAATATCTCCATTCCTGCCGATAAAAATCTGATATGCTTCCGCATTCATACGCTTACCGAGCAACTTGGTAAGCCTGCCGCCTAAGGTAATCCTGTATTTGGAGTCAATCGGCTTAGTCTGGTACGGAATAAACTCCTCGTGGATGTCGATTGCTTCTTTCTGAGACCTGCTACGCGACTTAATTGTTCTCATAGTACCTCCTTTTCTATATAAAGCATACAATATAGTGGGAAAATTGTCAAGTGGGAAAATGGGAAAAATTTACTGCGCGCAAAAACTGAAATATGAGAAATGGGATCCTTATTACATCCCAATTCGAAAAAGTTTTGCGAAATAATGATCAATTTTTTCTCCCCACAAGAAACCTCGCCCACCTGAAACTACTCTAATACCGGGGTAAAGCTCACTTTCTAATGAAATAACTCCAGGCACTGCAAACAAAAATTTTTTTAGGAAAGAACGAGCTCGGCCGCTATGCCCTGCCTCTTGCGTTGCTTTTGTTTTGTTTTTTTCGGCCGGCGTCCACCTGAAACCCCCTCATCCGTTTTTGTCTCTAAGGGTGGGGTAAAGCTGGTCTCTAAGGAAATAACTTAAATGCACCGCGCCTGTCGGCGCTCCCGTATCTTGCGTTCTACCGCTCCCCCTCGCTTAGGGCTCGGGGTCGCTGGGCGGCCGCTTAGGTCCCGCCACAAAAAACGTGGCGGGACGTCCGAGCTACAACTACCAAGACTTAAAAACAAAATTTTTTTAGGAAAGAAGCTCGGCCGTAGCGCCTTAGCTAAGCTAAAAACTACAAGGACGGCGCTATGCCCCGCCTCTTGCGTTCAGGGCTTCAAAACCGAATGGGGGCGGGCGTGGTGCGGGCACGCCCGCCCCACAACTACCTTTGCTCCGGCAAAATTTGGTGCGGGCAAATTTTGCCGCATCAAAGAACAAAAAACAGATATTTCAAGGGACAGAAAGCCAAATATCGTTCACTTCTTCAAAGAGTTCTAGATTGTCAAAATCTGCGGGTAACACATTTTCCGCCAGTTTGCCAAACAAATAATCATTCTCTTTATAAAATCCAGTTGCGATTAATTCCGAGCAAAGAAATCTCCTGTGACTGCTAAATAAGTTATGAAGTACTATACCTATTTTTCCGCAACAGATAGACAAAGGAAACCAGAAAAATTGCAGAGTATCATATGGTAGGTTATTCATAGTAGCCCACCAAAGAGCTACTTTGTAGCGCTTCTGTTCTGGCTGTCCTCTGCGCTTCATAATTTTTATTTCGAAGTATTTATCAATGTATTCTTTTTGTAAGTTAATAAGGCGAGAATGAGGGATGTTTGCTTCTATTGCAGTGTAACCGCCAAGACTACCAGAAACGTGGGTCCATTTGGAGCTTACGCCATAGCCGACTTTGCGTTGAAGTTTTTCGATGCCAAATTTGTGCGTAGAAACTAAAATAAGATAGCCAATTTTTATTTTCTCAGGATTAAGTTGCGGCATATATAAGAAATAAAAAACATAAAGATATTCGTATTAAAAATTTACCTAAGTACTATTATTCTTTACGGAATCCTCGTGTACTATCCCAATTGAATCAAGTTTACTTTGTATGTTATGAATATATTGGAGCAAATTCGAGTTTTTTAACTCCTTACTCTCATTAAATCTGTCTAAAAGCATTTCCACATCTCTTCGCCACTCTGTTAAGGCATATTTTCTTTTTTCTATCATTTCAGAACCAGATTTTAATGTTTGATATATCCGGTTCAAGATTGTTCGAGTAACTTCTTCGATGCCTAATATTGGAATTGCCACATTAATTAGAATTTCCCATCTTTCTCTCCAGTGTATATCAGTAATTTGGTAACCCAAAGCCCGTAATTTCGTCTCTAGTTGGAATCCTGATTCGGAATCGATATTATCCTCAATAAAAGGAGGAAAGCTTGATGAATCTGTATTAATTTCTAGATCTTCTTCTGGAGCAACCCGCATTATCCCATCTTCTGCCAGTCTAATAGTATATTGCCAGTCACAGTCTTTATTACCAGTAAATAACTCCTTCATCCTTGTGGTTTCATGAATCCAGCCTTTATATCCTTCTCTTTTATGTTTTACCGGAGTATATTTAGGAAATTTTTGTTCCATTCAATTAAAACATTTTTCTAAAAAATGATTAATTTCGATATATGATTTCCCCCACTCCTTCAGAAGTTTTTATTCCTACTGCATAAAATTTTTCAACATCACTTATCTTTAGTTTTATATGGATTATTTGTTTTGGAAGAATGCATTTAATATAAAATTTTGATTTAAATAAACTGTTGATTGGTATTAAACCAACATTAACACCCGTAAGAGGTAAACATGCATTATTAATAATAGATAAAGAAAGTTTATTTTCGAGATAGGAAAAGCTTATTATTTTTAATGAATAATTTATTGCTTTTCCTCCCCACCTAAGTTTTATAAGTTTATTAGGTAATAATGAATCTATAAAATGATTGACATGCGGAGCTGCTAAGATTAAGGTGGCTCCACTTTTATATGCGATTTTTCTTAAACCTTTAGCAACGATTGCAGCCATCTCTGAATTAAGTGTCGAGGCAAACTCATCTGCAATCCATATTGGCTTTTCAGCATCGCAAAGCTTTGCAATTGCAAATCTGTATCTTTGACCATCAGATATTTGATTTGGTCTTTTTATGTAAAGATGCGCTTCTGTAAGTCCAACTGAGTTAAGTAACTCAATTGCATCTTTTATATCTTTTTTTGATTTTACTTGGTTTATAAGTGGGCCGGAAACATTAAAATTGGTATCTAAAACTCCTAGCTTTTCTCTTCCTATTACTGGAAATCTACCCTTCCATTTCATAGTTGTTTTTAAACCCGAACGACTAGAAGTTAATAGCTTCAGCAATGTACTTTTGCCACTTCCAGATGCCCCTGTAATTAACACTACGTCACCTGGTTCTATTAATAAAGAGAAGTCTTCAATTACAGGAGAAAAGGCGTGTTCCGAATCAACACCAAAAACTTCTTTTATCGTATTAGTCCTTTCCGTAGAACCATTTTTGATTCTATATTTCAAAGATAAATTCTTAAACTTTAATTGACTGTTCAATTTTGGCTCTTTTGATAAAAAGGATTGTGTGGATAAGTTAATATAAGGCTTAATCATTTGTTTAATATCTTTTCGAAGGGGATAAACTAAATAAGGCTTTCGCCTTTGATTTTTCATAAACTTATAAGCCGATGAATCTCTTTTAGCAAAACTACCATTGCCATATCTAGGAATAATTCCCTTTCCTTTATAGCCCGTTGTATATCCAATTTTAACAAAACCGATTTTTTCGAAAAACTTGTGATACTCCGTCATAGCCGCGATAACTTCTATCATTATAGGGGTATAATGATTTACATCCCAATATTCCTGTGAATAATTCACCAAGTGCTTGGCCATCAATGCCCCCAAATTAATACCCCTAAATTCTGGATGGATAACAATTCTTGGTATTCGAATAATTTGATTAATGAGCCCACCTTTCATCTGCTGAGTAAAATTAGTGTTAAGTAATTTAAAGCGGGGCGAAGCAACTGCTACAGAAGAAGAAACAACACCGAAACCAACAATTCCAAAGTCTTTCATTTCAGCAATTAAAACTGTTCTCCTTCCTACTATTTTGTCTAAACCCTGACCACGGTAGTGGAACCTTTCTAAATCTTTAACCCGCTTCCAATCTTTTGCACTTTTTCTCTCACGAAATATTACTTCAAACTTATGTGGTGGCAAATAAATAATTTCTTTTTTTTCATAAGGAGGGCAAATCTTAATTTCTTTTAGCTGTTTGGTCGCCCTATCCTCAAAAATCTTATATATTTTCTTGGGTTTCTTAATACTCGGAATGAATTTTAAAACGTCGCCTTCCCTGATATAAATAAATGGCCTTAGATCAATCCAACCTCTCTTTTTTAACTGTACTTTTGTAACGCAACCGTTATTTTTGATGTTTTTTATAACAAATTGATTATTACTCATAAGGGTTCTGAAAATATTAAATATGCAATTCTTCCTTTTCCATCAACATGATACCTAACTTTAGAACCGTCAATTTTTCTCATATCATCTAAGAATTTAATGATATCTTCCTTTTTAATTAACACACTGTCAACAGAGAGCATTTTTATACAACACCAATCAATTAACGCATCTATGCTTGCCATACCTGTAATTTCATCTTTCATAATAGAGTATCCATAGAAAATTGTATCTTTAACTAATTTTTGGTGAACATGAGGATTATATCCGTCTGTTTTTAGATTATATATATCAGCGATCACTTTAAAATATTCATAATTGTAAAATACTGTTTCCATATGCTGAATATCTTTTAATGCATTAAATAAATTAGAAAAAGATAATGCACTATTGAATACTGTAGATTTATAAATTTCATCATTGTTTTCTACTTCTGCAGATAGAATTTCTAATTCTTTCAGTGCTTGAATATGCGGCTTTATTTTGTGAGGTAAGGTTGACTTGTGATACTTCTTAAGTAACTCTTTTATCCTCTTTCTATTTTCTAATCTCATCTTGAGGTTAGTAGAAATTTCTAGATATTCTTCATAAATCTCTTGAAATATTCTCTGAATATTTTCTTCAAGGTAGCTATATCTAATCGTTCCTTTTTCAATAATCTCTTTAGCTATTTTTAGAATTAAGGCACCTTCTGTTTCTAAAAAATATCGTAGATAAGCAATTTTTTCCAGCTTATCCAACTCAAAAAAGAGCTGTGTATCATCTTGTGCAACTTTATTTAAATAAGAAAGAACTGTATTTATTACATGTCCTTTCCAACTCCAAATCATATTATCAAGTAAGAATCCAAAACCTCGATTTTTTCTTCCTGCTGTCAAAACTGTAAACTTTGCAATTGAAGAAGTTGGATTATTTTCTAAAATAATTCCTAATTTTCTAGTAACCGCTTCTGAAGAAGAGCCTTTATATGGATAGGTACATTTAGAAATAAGGATAGAAAAGTTACCTGGTTTTAGGGCACCAGTATGTGTCTTCATAATAAATCTCGGTTCCATTAATATTCGATACCTCCATGAACTGTAAGACGCGGTCTAATTTTAGTAACAAATACCCGGTTCATTCTGTCATTTGAAATTACAGCGTAACCTAAAGGGAGGCTCCTAACAAGTTGTTCAAAAACTTGCGATGAAATTTCTTCGCGGCCAAATGAAAAAGAATCTGGAAGCAATGCATTAAGCATACCTTCGGCGGCTGTTATATCATCTCTCATGCTAATTGAATGAATAATTAAAACATCTGCATTCCTACGGATAGATTGATCCAAAGCAGAAGGATTTTGAGTGGCTACCACTATAGATAACCCTAAGTTTCTTCCTTCATTTACATATTTTTTTAACGGTTCGCCCGAAGGCGTTATTCCTTTTGTTGGCATATAATTATGAGCTTCGTCAATAATAATCCAACCGCGGGGTAACCCTTTTTGTGCTTCTTGCTTATATTCCTCATATTTTTGGAATGCCTCTTCTGCTCCTTTTCCATCTTTTTCTTTTAATGAGTTACAACGGTTTAATTGAATTGTTGCATCCTTTTCAAATCTTTCTGAAACACTTCGAAGCTGCATAATTTTCTTTACTAGAACACCAACTAAAAGGGATCTCAAATTTTGCTCCAAATCACGTAGTAATAAAATAGAGATCTGGCCTGGAAAAAATAATTCTTTTATATCTACTCCGCTCTCTGAAAATACTGGTGATCTTTTAATAGCTTTAAACTTTGCCTTTATAGCTCTCAATGTATCAGGATGATATCCAATTAAAATCTCCGAACAGTTCTCTACACAATTTAAGAGATCATTTATAGAATAATTTCTTTTAGGAGTAATTGATTCCCCATTTTTATCCAAATATCCTTCTAGAGCTACTTTTTCGTAGAGATCGGATATGAGCTGTCCCTGTGGATCGGCATACGTATCCACTCCAAAAAGAGCTGCCCAATCTTCACCAGATAAATCAGATGGTCTAATGCTTATCTCTTTTGAAAGCTTTTCGGAAGGAGGTAATGTTCCTTGGGGATAGAAAAGGATAGTATTAAATTTCTCGATATCTAAATTCCATTTCTTTATTTCTTTAATCTGTGGGCTTTTTTCGCTAAATACTTCCTCGATATTATAAGGCATTGTCATCAAAACATTCATTGTATCAAGTATCAGTATAGCTTGTTTCTTTTCGCCTTGTTTTATCCAGTTATTTGATACTAATCCCTCAGCAATAACCCCTAAAGTATATGTTTTTCCCGATCTTCTTTTTCCCATTACATAAATAGCGTGAGCGCCTTCAGAGTCGAGCCAAACACTTTTATTTTTTTGATACTCAGCAACTTTACCGATGAAAATTGCTTCAAGCTCTGAGCCTGCCGGAAGGCCTCCAGTCAATATATTATTACCTGCGAATTCAGGAGATATAAGTTCCTGTCCAAATGTATAGCCTGGTTCGATTCTAAAAGCAAGATTGGGAATCTGTTTCATGTTAAAACTCTCCTTTTTTTAAGAATCAACCTATAACATCTTGGCTAATGAATGATTTTTTCATTAAAAAAGCTCTGCCTATTGCCTGTGTCATTTTCAGTGTTATCTCTCTCGGTGTCATTGCATGACCCAATGCACTTTTTAATGCCTCAATCGCTTCTTTGCTAAATGGAAAAAAATCAGAGTTAAAATCTTCTTTTGAACTTCTTTTGACTTCTGCAATTTTCTTTGAGATATCAACCCCTGGCTCACGCAAATATTCAATTACTTCTTTAATAAACTCATCGATATCGCTTTGATTTAACTGAGGTATTTCTATTAAATTAGATCTACCAATTTTACTTAAAACTGGCCCTAAGGCAGCTCTTTCTCCTGCTTGACCAAATGCATCGGGAATTTCGTTTATACTAACGGCTGAACATCCCATTATAGTAGCAACATCTTTTTGATTCGGATCACTTAATATTCTGAATGCATTTTGAAAAGAAAGAGCGGACGCCTCATTAGTAACAATCTGGAGTCTATCTAACTCATCAAGTAAAAGTACTAAAGTTTTCCCTTGAACCTCTTTTATAACTTTCCCGATCCCTAAAATAATAGCTGCCAATTTTGTAGGTTCCGCATTAGTCAAATCTTCAGTTTGGTCTAATTCGTTTAGATCTCTTGGTGGAACGCTAACTCCACATAGATATCTCCAAAATGAAAGTAATTTCGAAGGATCGGCTCCAAGAAGAGATGCGATAGCCTTCGATAGCTCGGCATTATCAATAATCGCTCTTAATCTCTTTTCTAATTCTTCTCGGTCAACAAGGCCTATTTTTTTAATCAATTCCTTGAACAATGTTATAATAAAATCCTGACCCATACTTGCCATTATTCCATCGTGATACAAATGTAAAAAGGTTGATTTTTTTGATACATTTGGACACTCTACGTAAACAGTATAAATAGGAATATGTTTTTCAAGTTCTTTTGAAACTTTAAAAAGAGTATGAGTTTTTCCACCTCCATATATACCCCAGAAGAAACGTTTAGGCGAAATATCTGTCACTAAATCAATCTGTAAATTACTTACTATAGAATTGATATCGATACCTGTTCTTCGGGCATAAAAATCAGAATCAGTCTTAGGATCTAAAATAAAATTTGAACTTTTTAAACCGAACCACTTTGCTATGCCTTCGTTAGCCATAATTATACCTCCTCTAGAATTTTAGATTCTTCTTGAATTTCAAAAAAGAATCTAATCAGTTTATTTAATATCTCATTATCGTTCTCAACTTTCATTGCAAGTTCTATATTCCTTCTCCCTGTAAGATTCTCTGAGCCAAAGATTGCATAATGGATACCTCCATAGGGACCCGGCTCGTTAATATAAAGTTTTGCATGAAGTTTTTTATTAATTACGATCTTTGCTCCTAAATCTTTTAATACTTTAAACGTTTCTTCTGAGCCTTTCCAATTGTTATATGCTTCACGTGGCTTCGTTATTACGAGAATTTCCAAATTTTCATATTTTAACTTTGCTTTTGAAAATGCTTGTTTAATTTTCTCTAAGTGATCTTGATCTAATCTAATCCACGGTGAACAAATATATATTCTTATAAAAGTTGGATTTAAGAGTAAACTGTCAATAAAATAACCTGTAATGTCTTCGGTTAACAGTTCATAAGGTTTAAGTTCAGGATATAAATAAGTTAATTCTCGAAAGACTTTCGAAAGTCCTCTTTCTTCATTAACTGCCTTAAGTAGTAGAGTAACCTTTGTTCCTAAAGGCGAAATATAAAATCCATCTATTGTGCCGACAAAAAGACCTACCCTATTTAGCTCTGAAAAAATATCTTGAGTGACATCTATCATATCAATTAATTCTGGTAATTCGTCGGACTTTATTACACCCTGTCGCTCATAAAATTTGTCGAGCAGTTGATATACCCCCTTTTGCCCAACTATTTCACTCAATAATGGAATAGGCATTTATTGCTCTTGAAGTAAAGATATACCTTTTAATATTTCGTCTACAAAATTAACATCTATTATTTTCATTTCATCATTTTCGATCTTGGGATCTGCTTCTTCGAGCACTTTTTTAAAAACCTTCATTATTGTACGCGGTTTTGGCTCATCTTTTAGTTTACTTTCTTTTGCTTTTTGCTCGATTAAATCAAAAACTCTTTGAACAGCTAATTCTTCAAATGGAAAGAAAACATTAGATATCGTATGGCCTGGGGTTCTAAAATGTTGTAATACCTCTTGGATAAATTTAAAACCTTCCTCTTTTGAAAGTCGCGGAAGCAATAACGGTGTTATATCCATCCGATCTTTAAGCTCCATGGATAACCAAGATGGCAGTTTCTTTTGTTCCGGATGACCAGAAAAAGAAATTATAATAGATAAATGATTTGGACATCTATTAAATGTTGCATGCAAACAACTATTAATTTCTTCCTGAGTTGAGGGCCTGCAATCTTCAATACGTTGAAACTCATCAATCATCCAAATAATCCGAAGAGGGTTATCGCTTTTGCTTAAACTAACAAGGCGAAGTATCCAAAATATTACTTTGATACAATCTTCTCCTGTTTGAATCGGTTTCGATATGCTTGCTATTTTTAAGCTACGCAATTCTTTACATTCGCCTCTTAGCCAACGATTAACGATATCACGTTGTATTTCCGTACCACCAATTCTTAGTGTTAAGGCATTTGATAAATCCGGAAAATCGCAATGAAGATCTTCTTGAATCTTTTCACCATAAATTCTCGAATATGTATCATCAATAATATCCATATCTAATTTACTTATAAATTTCCTATAAAGATCGAGAAAATTCTTAGCAGGTTTAGGAAATTCAATATAAACCGGTATTAAATTTTTAAATTCAGTCTTACATAAATATTTTATATGAAAAAGTGTGTGGGTTTTTCCTGCACCAAACCAAGCCCACATAAGATGCATACTAGAAACGGCCCTTCTCGAAAGATTACGCAATAAGATTCTTACATCAGAATTCAATTGAGCTCTATCAGCGATAAAAGAGCACAAATTTTCATCATTTTCATCTGGCACTTCTCTAAAAGGCCAATCAATTAAATTTAGGTGAGGAAACTTCATTACCATTTTTTGATGGATAAGAAAAGGGTTGCTAGGATCACATATTGCTTTAAGGTAGTCCTAATTCCTCTTTCATCTTCTCATTCGCTACACGAATTTTATAGAACTCGTCTATTCTCTCTGCAAGAATAACTGTAAGCTTATCTTTAATTTCATGAAAAGTACCACTTAATAAAGGGAGAAAAGGGGACGTTTCTATTTATTTTCATTCTTAGGCCTCCTCTTCTTTCCTCTAAGGTTAGGTATTTTAAATTCCTTTACCATCTTGGATATGTAATCCTCTGGGCCTAAAAACCTCATATTTAAATTTATTCTTTCTAGCCCATCCTGAATATGCTCTCTATAGTTCCTTTGCCTTAGAGCATCTGTCTTTCCTAATTGATTATATATCGGGTTATAATCCGTAAGAAAAAGGTGGCGTTTCTATTTATCAGCCCCCGTTGATTTGCTCATTTAATTCGCAAATCAAAACACGGGGGACATTTTTCCGCAAAATGGAAAAATGGGGTGGGTGACGGGATTTGCCTCCTACGTCTCGCTGATTGCTCGCCTGCGTAGGCTCCCCTCACTCACTTACGAGCGCGGATTGCGCTCTTTTCCTCGCACTTGCTCGGCGTTCGTTCGCTTCAAATCCTGCCTTAGAAGTGTATGGGGTGGGTGACGGGATTTGAACCCGCGGCCCTCAGAGCCACATTCTGATGCTCTAACCGAGCTGAGCTACACCCACCGTATTTAGTTCACAGTTCACAGATAACAGTTGACAGTTAACAGAAAAATCATGGTTCGCTTTTTAGCAATTGTCTTATTTTCAAAGTGCGTTTTGAAGAAAATTTTAACGTGAATTCATTCATCTTGCGTAGCCATGTCAGTTTTTCCTTGGGTGGAATATTCATAAATCTTAAAATCCGCTCTCTTTTAGTTTCCCACTTAGTAATCATTTGGTCTTAATTTGTAATTTCTTTATTTCTTTTAATTCCTGTATATCTAATGTATCTATTGGCCGGTTAGCCCTCTTTTTCATTTTTATTAGGTCATCTATAGACATCACAGGCAAGCTGATATCGCCTGCCTTGATAATTATAGCATTTTTTTTGGCTTCATTAAAAGACACGGGCGAGTCTATGATTATATCGACTTCCTCTAAGATGCAACATCCTTTCTCTTTGTAAAAATTAAATGCCTTCATATGTTTATTTCTAATCCAATCTTCCCTGATTTTCTTATCTACTATACCCATAGGGTCAACAGGCTGTTTTACATGATAACCTCTCTTTTTAAGAATTTTAACAACTTTAGCGAGATTATCATCACTCATTTCTACCAATAAGTCAAGGTCAGCAGTATTTCGTAAAGAACCAAGAAGATTAACTGCGATACCTCCAACAAGTATATACTTCACCTTCTGTTTCTGAAATTCCCGCAGTATCTCCTCGTAGATAATCATCTTTTTTTGCGTTCTCGCCTTGTTATATATACACTTCAAGTACAAACTTTGCTTCGCAAATCAAGGATGCGCTTCGGCAAATATAATCCTCCTATTCGTCGGATTATTTTACGCTGCCTTAAGTACGAACTTTGCTTTGCAAAATTTGGCGCGCCTGGGGCGACTCGAACGCCCGGCCCACTGCTTAGCATCCAGCATCAAGTTTCCTTGACTACCTTTCGGCTTGCTGGCTGGACTTTATCTTGGGCATCGCAGCCCCGCTGTGTAAAGTCTCTACACTCTCCCTACTTGTACGGGATAGCTCGGTATTGCCCCAAATATTTAGGGTATCCACCGAATTAACAGCATCCACTCTGCAAGTTCAATTCCCTGCAAAGGCTCCTTTAATCAACCCTGGGTGAAGATCCTTCGCTTCGCTCAGGATTAATTTGTCCGCCTCGGGCGGACTCATTAAAGGCAGTTGCTCTATCCAACTGAGCTACAGGCGCAAAATAGCAAATAGCTTATGGCAAATGGCTAATAGCGATTACGAAAAAATAACAGTTAATTAATACAAAAACCAAAAACTGGCTCATGACAAAGAGCAAATGGCTAATAGCTTATAAAAAAGAACGGATAGTCATTTAAGACTATTCTTGAAAGCTCTTATTTTCTTAACAAGCATTTCCGCCTTTTGATAACAAATATTCTTTTCTTCTTCAGAAATATAGCCAATATGCACAGCAAACAGTAACATATTGACTGTTTCTAAAACCGAAGAAATACTAATATCAAGAAAAGATTTAAAATTTTTAACAGTAGCAGTTCCAGAACCCTCTGCGATGTTATTAGATATAGACAAAGCGGCTCTTTTAATCTGCCCCGACAAATTATACTTTTCATCTGGAGGAAATTTCTTAGTAAGTCTATAAATCATTTCTGCATATTCTATAGACAATTTCCAAATCTCTAATTCCTCGAATCTAAACATTTCATCTTTACAATTAACTATTTGCCCCGTGCCATTTGCTAATTGCTATATTAGCCATAAGCTATTTGCCATTTGCTATATTGGTCGGGGCGAGTGGATTTGAACCACCGACCTCCTGCTCCCAAAGCAGGCGCTCTAAACCAAACTGAGCCACGCCCCGGAAATGGCAAATGGCTAATAGCAAATAGGTAATTACAAACAATACTTAGCAAATACGTTATGGCAAAGAGCAAATGGCGTTTGGCAAATAGCATTGAGATTTTTTATTTTATCAACTTAATCCTTAAAAGTCAAAAAAAATATCCTGTTTTATGAAAAATTAAGGTATAATCTTCGCTATGCGAAGACGAAGGAGATTTTTAAAATTATTTTTATTTTTGCTTTTAATAATACTTATCAGCCTGCCCTTGGCCGTGCGGTACCTGAACGAAAAGATATTGCCTGAGAAACTAAAACCCCACATCATAGCCGAGCTTAAGAAAGCCACATCTAAAGAGGTAACCCTTTCTAAGATATATCTAAACCACCGTGGCCTTATCCTGAAAGACCTGGTATTTTATGAAACCCAGGATACTCCTTTAATTGAAATTCCTGACGCTGCAATATGGGTAAACCCCATCCCTCTCATAACAAAACGGGACATATATTTCAATATAAATCTTAAACTCGGCAGGGACTGCTTTGCGAGAATAAACGCTCACGGCGCATATAACCTTAAAGCGAAAACCCTTGATGCAATTATAAACACAAGGGATGTGGAGTGTATAAAGGCATTAAATTATTTTAATAAAAAAGTGCCCTTTGCGGTTAATGCCGGCAGTTTTAGCCTTAATTTAAATATATTGCTTGATAAAGACAGGAGCCTTTTTTCTAGGGGGACCTTAAACCTTAATAACGTTGATATTGAAAAGGATGAACTAAATATCTCGGGCTCTACCAGGGCTGATTTTAACATTACCAAAGAAAGGAAGAAACCTGTTACCTATTCGGGCGAAGCAGGTTTTGATAAGGTAATTATATCAGGTATCCCTTATATAAATTCCATAGAGGATATTGCGGGAAGGATTGTATTTTCAAAGGAGGTTCTGACTACCTCTGACCTTAATGGTTCTATCCTCGGAAACAGGGCATATCTTCGCGGCACATTTGAGAATTTCAGAAATCCCTTCATAAAGGCTCTTATAAAATCGGAGATAGATCTGCCGAAAACGCTAAATATATTTCCTGAGAATATAAAAAAGAAGGTGGAGAAATTTGATTTTAAAAAAGGAACTGCCTCTACTAATTCACTGCTAAACGGCACATTAAGGGATATGTATTATGCCCTGGATATGCGGTTAAATGGCGTTGAATTTAACTATAAGGGTATAGACAAACCCTTTAACGTAATAGGCGGATTGGTATCCATAAAGAAGGATTTTATCTCCGGGAGGGTCAGCGGGATTTTTATGGATAAAAAATATGAAGTCAATACTGAAATACTAAATTTCAGAAAGCCTGATATTTCTTTAGCGCTTGATTCCGATGAACTCCATATTGAAACAAGGTGCGAATTTGCTGATAACGAGTTAAGTTTTTCAAAATTCGACGGAAAAATTTATAATACGAGTTTTAATCTGATAGGAGAATCTAACCTAACCCTCCCTTCTTTCAATGCCTACGGAGATATACTGTTTGACCTTGATGATTTAAAAAGATTTTTTCCAAAAACGGCTGATTTCTGCGAAAAGAATAAGCTCCGCGGAAATGCGAGGCTAAACCTCTTTTTAAAGGGAGAGGGGTTGGTATGGAGAGAATGGGAGATAGGTCTGAAGGTAAAATCCGATGAGATAGGATTCCTTACATATAAGGTAAATGACCTATATGCGGATTTAAGGTTCAAGGATAAAATCCTTAAGATAGCCTCGTTAAACCTTAAGCCGTATGAGGGGCTTCTATTCCTGCGCGGAAGTTTTGATTTAAACCAGACCGAAATACCGTATAATCTGGATATGGACTTAAGCGGGCTTGAACTGAATAAACTCGTTCAGGATACCCAGTTAAAAAAGAAGGATATATCAGGCTCTTTAAGTTCAAAAATACTTGCAAGCGGGAACGCAAATAATCTCGATACGTTAAAAGCAAAGGGGTGGCTAAAGATTATAAACGGAAATCTCTGGGAGATATCCTTTTTAAGGGGGCTTGCGGATATACTGTTTATGCCGAACCTAAAGACAATTATATTTAAAGATGCTTTTGCCAATTTTGAGGTATCCGACAGAAAAATCTCTACAACCGATGCCCTCCTGACAAGCGATGAACTTAACCTGATCATAAGCGGAACTGTGGACTTTGCTGGAAGTTTAGACCTAATTCTTACCACCTCTTTTTCCAGGAATTTCGTGGATAAGACAGCCTCTGAAAAAATAAAAACCTTTGTGCTGGATAGTTTAGGCAGGCTTGTGGGAGAGGTTCATATAACAGGAAACCTGAAAGAGCCAAAATATACGGTTAAACCTGTAAGGCTTGACAAAATACTCCTTGAGAAATTCAAGGATTTTTTCGGAAATATCCTAAGATGAGTCTCCTTGCCTTTTTCAGCGCCTTATAGCGGTGGCTCATCCTGTTTTTTATTCCTGCGCCAAGTTCGGCAAAGGTCTTTCCGTATTTCGGTATAACAAATAGAGGGTCATATCCGAAGCCGTAATCTCCCTTTATATCAAAACCTATTACTCCTTTACAACTTCCTTCAGTGGTTCCGATAAGACCCGTTCTATCCGCAATTGCGATATTGCATACAAAGCGCGCTGTGCGGAATTTAAATGGAACGCCCTTTAGCAACCTTAAAAGTTTAAGATTGTTCTTTCTGTCGTTCGCGCCTTTACCCGCAAACCTTGAGGAATATACGCCGGGTTTATTGCCGAGAATATCCACCTCAAGACCGGAATCATCCGCAATAGTAAGCTTTCCTGTAAGTCTTGCAGCGACTGTTGCCTTTTTTATGGCGTTGGCCTTAAAGGTCTTTTTGTCCTCCAGTATTTTGGGCAAGCCTTTAAAATTCCTGAGGGTTAAAATCCTTACATCTATCCCGTTAAGTAAAACCCTTAACTCTCTTTTTTTTCTCTCGTTCCTGGTTGCAATAAGTAATTGCTTCATTATAATAAATCGCCTATGCAGGATTTCTGGATTTTTACAATACGGCTTATGCCTTTTTTTGCCAGGGCAAGCAGTCTATCCATATCCTTTTTTTCAAACGGCACCCTCTCGGCTGTGCCCTGCACCTCAATAAACTTCCCTTTTCCTGTCATAACCACATTCATATCTACTTCTGCTTTTGAATCTTCCTCGTATGTCAAATCTAAAATAGGCTCGCCATTTAAAATCCCCGCGCTCGTTGCTGCTACAAAATCTCTAACGGGTATATCGGTGAGCAGGCCGTTCTGCTTAAGTTTTGAAAGCGCCTCAGCCAACGCAATAAAACTACCTGAGATGCTGGCAGTGCGGGTGCCGCCGTCTGCCTGCAAAACATCGCAGTCTATCCATATGCTCCTCTCGCCTAATTGCTTCATATCCACAACTGCCCTGAGGCTTCTTCCGATAAGCCGTTGTATCTCGTAGGTTCTTCCGCTTTGCTTTCCCTTTGAGGCCTCCCTTGGCGTTCTCGTTGAGCAGGAGCGCGGAAGCATACCGTATTCTGCGGTTATCCAGCCTGTGCCCGTTCCCCTTAAAAAAGGCGGCACAGATTCCTCAACCGAGGCACTGCACACAACGCGAGTGTTTCCCAATTCTATCAGGCAGGAACCCTCTGCGAATTTCAGGTAATTGCGCGTAACAGAAACCTTTCTTAATTTAGAGGCACTTCTTTTATCGGCTCTTATCATAGACACTCCTTCCCCTTGAATCTATCCCCACAATCACAGGAAAATCCTCTATATCCAACTCATAAATCGCCTCTGCGCCCAAATCCCCATAAACGAGAATATTTACCTTCTTAACGTATTGCGAAAGCAGGGCTCCGCAACCTCCGAGCGCTAAAAAGTATACTGCCTTATATTTTTTTATAGCCTCTATCACTTCCTTTGAGCGACTGCCCTTTCCTATCATACCCTTTAGCCCTGCCTTAAGAAGCGAGGGTGTAAATTCATCCATCCGTGAAGCTGTGGTTGGACCACAGGAACCGATGGTTCTTCCTTTTGGCGCAGGTGTGGGACCTGTATAATATATCGTCTGGTCTTTAAGTGGTATGGGAAGTTTCTCGCCCTTTCTTATCAGACTGCTCAATCTTTTATGAGCCGCATCCCTTGCAGTGTAGACTTTCCCTGAGAGCAGAAGCGAGTCGCCTGCTTTAAGGGCAGTCAAATCCAGTTCTTTAAGGGGAAGTGCGAGTTTTCTCATAGTACAATGCCTACAAAATAAGGATTGCATCGATTACAGCGATTTTTAAAAAGATTACAGCGATGTAATAACGATGCCTTAATCTCCGTAATCGGTCTTTTAATCGCCGCAATCGTACTTATCTTTATGTAACAAAGTATCATAAGACTATTGTGGCGCTACGTAAGGCATGGCAGTTTATATTCACGCAGACAGGTAAGCCCGCTATATGGGTGGGATGGGTGAGAATATGGATACCTAAACAGGTAGTTCTTCCGCCCAGCCCCATCGGGCCAATGTTTAGTTTGTTGATTTTTTTTAATAAGTCTCTTTCTAATTTGGAAACGTAATTGGTAACTGGTAATTGGTAATTGGTAATCTTTCTAAGAAGGGCTTTCTTTGCTAACAAACAGGCGTAATCAGCAGTGCCACCTATGCCTACGCCTACCACAAAAGGCGGGCAGGCGTCAGGACCTGCATTTTTTACAGATTCAACGATAAAATCCTCTATCACGGATAAATCTGCCGTAGGTTTAAACATCTTAAGAGTGGTTTTATTTTCACAGCCAAAACCCTTTGGAAGGACTGTAATTTTTAATCTCTTGCCTCCCACTATCCTTGTGTGGATAATGCAGGTTTTACTTTTAACATATCTTCGGTTGAAAAGAGGCTCAACTATTGATTTTCTCAAAAATCCCTTTTCTGTTCCTTCTGCGATAGCCTCATTTATAATATCCTCCGGATTGCCGCCTTCAATCTTAACATTCTGGCCAATCTCAAGAAATACCACCGGCATTCCGGTATCCTGGCATATGGGGAGTTTCTCCTTTTTTGCTATGCGGGCATTCTCTATTATGGCTCTTAAGATATATCTTGCACGTTTATTCTTTTCTTTCTTTAAGGCGCTTTTTAAGGAAGATAGCACATCTTCTCTTAATATGAGGTTTGCCTTTATAAGCACCTGTATTACGGCTTTTTTAATGTCAGCGCTTTTTATTATACGCATTCAGGCTTTCCTTCTATATTCTGCCTTAACGGTGGTTTTAATCCCGCCCCTTATATTAAACTCGCCTGTTATCGAAACATACCTCGGAGAGCAGGCTTTTACAAAATCCTCTAAAATCTTGTTTACCGCATGCTCGTGAAAAATCCCCACATCCCTGTAAAATACAATATATTCCTTAAAAGATTTCAGTTCTATACAAAACTTATGCGGGATATATTCTATTTTTATGGTGGCAAAATCCGGCAGGCCTGTCTTGGGGCATATGCAGGTAAACTCAGGGGTTTCAAGGTTTATGGTGTAGTTTTTATCCGGATATTTATTCTGCCAGACTTCGATTTCAGGTGTTTTAAGTCTTCTTATATTTTCCTGAAGACTCTCATATGAAGATTTCTTCTTTCTCATACTTACCTCACCTTTAAAATTTTATGGATTTGCGGGATTATCCTTACCTCTTTCAAATTCCTACCTGCGATATTCTGAAATTTTAAAAGTTTTTCAGCGAGCGGAGGCTTTATGCCGTTCTTAGCGCTTACAGGCTGAATTACAAAGGGAATATTTCTATCAATATCCCTTACAAGATTTACTGACCTAAGGAATTCTTTTTCTTTGGTAGTTGAGCTTACGACCACCTTTACATAAGTATTCTTTTTTAAAGCGGCTTTTAAAAATCTCCTGTGCTCATCCCAGAAAGAGGCTTCTCCTGTTGCGCCGGGGAGTTTTATATCCATTGATATTATATCAACAAAACTAATAATCTCCATCAGTTTTTCAGGTAGCGTGCCGTTTGTCTCAAGGAATATCTTAAGATTCATTTTTTTAAGCTTTGGTAATAACCTTCTAAGAAACCTGCTGTGTAAAAGCGGCTCTCCGCCGGTAAATGAAATTGAATGAATATCTGGATTCTCTTTTTTTAAAGTCGAAAGTTTTTCTAAAATCTCAGTGACTGAAAAATCTTTTGATTTTCCAAATGAATCGGTATCGCAGAAATTACACCTCAGGTTACATTCCCTGAACCTGACAAAAATCTGCCTTATGCCGAGATATGGTCCTTCGCCCTGAACGGATGAAAAAATCTCAAGTATATGCGCCTTTGGTTTATTTTTTAGCATATTTTTCGACTAAACTAATACAAACACATTAAGTAAGCTTACGCTTAAGCCCAAGTTTACGAATGAGCATAAGACCCATCCTTTAAAGGAAGAGGATGGTCTATCCCGTTGGATAAGGAGCATAAGAGAGTAATCTTATGAGGCTAAATTTCTCCGTAAGTTGC
>CAZDNS010000028.1:0-20428 GCA_964506845.1 uncultured Planctomycetia bacterium
TGCCAAAGGAAGGCATATTCTGCGCTGTTGTAAAAGGCGGAAACATAAAGACAGGCGATAAAATAGAGATTTTCTGATAATGAAAAAAATACCTACCATTTGTCCATACTGCGGTTGTGGCTGTGGGATTTATTTGTATGTTGAGGATAATCGAGTAGTAGGGGTTTCCCCTTCTAAAATTAATCCTGTGAGTCAGGGAAGGCTCTGCGCAAAAGGCTGGAGCGGTTTTGAATTTATCAATAGTCCTGACAGGCTGAAAAAACCCTTACTAAGAAGGAAGGAGAGTTTTAAAGAGATATCTTGGAAGGATGCCATTGATTATATTTCAGAGAAGTTAAGTTATTTAAAAAAGCGATATGGTTCAGACAGTATCGGAGTTTTAAGTTCGGCAAAGTGCACGAACGAGGAAAATTTTCTGATGATGAAATTTGCAAGAGCAGTGCTTGGCACAAACAACATTGACCACTGCGCAAGGCTATGCCATGCGCCCTCTGTCAGCGGGCTATTAAATACCCTCGGCTCAGGCGCTATGACAAATTCAATGGATGAGATAAAAAACTCTAAGGTAATTTTTATAATCGGCTCAAATACCTCTGAGACCCATCCATTAGTTGCCTCAAGGGCGGTTTATGCTATTAAAGAGAATAACGCAAAACTTATAATAGCGGACCCGCGCAATATAGAACTTTCGAAATTAGCAACATTGCAACTCAGGCACAATCCCGGGACAGATGTGGCGCTTCTAAATGGAATAATGAATATGATAATAAAAGAGAACTTACACGATAAGGAATTCATAGAGCAAAGGACAGAGGGTTTTGATGCCCTGAAAAAAACTCTATCTAACTATGAGCCAGAATACTGCGAAAAGATAACAGGGGTTAACAAAAATCTTATAGTTGAGGCAGCAAGGATTTTTGCCTCCTCAAAGAATTCAGTGATTCTATATGCAATGGGAATTACACAGCATACAACAGGGACAGATAATGTATATGCGCTGTCAAATCTTTCGCTTCTTACCGGAAATATAGGAAGGGAGTCCTGCGGAATTGCGCCTCTTCGCGGGCAGAACAACGTCCAGGGCTCATCTGATATGGGCGCTTTGCCAAATCTCTTTAGCGGGTATCAAAGAGTAAGCGATGACGCATCAAGGCAGAAATTTGAAAATGCCTGGAAGGTCAAACTGCCGAAAGAACCTGGCCTTACCGTGGTAGAGATGTTTAATGAGGCAGTTAAGGGAAATATAAAAGCGATGTATATAATGGGCGAAAATCCGATGTTAAGCGACCCGGACTTAGCCCATGTTGAACAGGCACTAAACAAACTTGATTTTTTGGTGGTTCAGGATATTTTTTTAAATGAGACTACAGAGTTTGCGGATGTGGTTTTGCCTGCAACGAGCTTTGCTGAAAAAGAGGGCACATTTACAAATACCGAAAGAAGGGTTCAAATGTTAAAGAAGGCAGTTGAGCCTCTCGGAGAAAGCCTGCCTGATTGGAAGATAATCTCTCTTTTATCCGAAAGGCTTGGATATAAAATGGCTTATAATTCGCCTTCGGATATAATGGAGGAGATAACCGTTGTTACGCCTATCTACGCAGGTATAAGTTATAAGAGGTTAAATTCCAATGGCATACAGTGGCCCTGCCCTGACAAATCTCATCCCGGCACCAGATACCTGCATAAGGATAAATTCAGCCGTGGGCTTGGAAGATTTATTGCGGTTGAATATAAGACGGCAGAGGAAAATACCGACGAGAAATATCCCTTTTGTCTTACCACAGGAAGGCTTCTTTATCAATACCACACGAGGACTATGACAAAGCGCTCTGCAAATCTGGACAGGGAATGCCCTTCGGGATTTGTTGAGATAAATTCCCAGGATGCAAAGGAAATCGGTATAAGGCAGGGTGTTCTGGTAAGGGTTAGCACAAGGCGCGGCAGTATCTCTCTAAAGGCATTTGTTACGGATAGGATAATAAAAAAGACCATTTTTATACCCTTCCACTACCAGGATGCGCCTGCAAATCTATTGACCATAGCCGCATTGGACCCTGTGTCAAAGATACCCGAATATAAAACCTGCGCCGCAACCATAGAAAAGATATGAAAAAACTCATCTCTCAGAAAGACATATTTAAGTTTATAGAGGGTTTAAAGAAAACATATAAGATAATAGCGCCCCTGAATAAAAACAGCGAGGTTATTATAACTGACCTGGAGGATAATGACCCTTCAAAAATAGAGTTAAATGAATTTTCAAGTGTAATAAGCTGGAAAGAGTTTTTCTTTCCCCAGATTGAAACAATAATGAGTTTTTCCGGTAAAAACGGTCTTTGCAGGGAGAAATCCGAGACAAAAAAGAGGCTCTTTTTCGGCATAAGGCCCTGTGACGTAAACGCCATATCGATAATGGATACGGTATTTTCCGACAATTATAAGGACACGTTTTATCTGGAAAAAAGGAGAAATAACCTGCTCGTAGCCATCAACTGCAATGTAGCGCAAAAAAACTGTTTTTGTAATCTTACTGGCACAGGCCCATTCCTAAAGGAAGGCTTTGATATACTGCTCACTAAATTAAACGAGGTTTTTCTTGCAGAGGCAGGAAGCGAGAGCGGAGAGAGCCTGATAAGAAAAAATCCTGGATTTTTTAAAGAGGTAGACGAAGAGGATTTTAACAAAAAAGAGGAATTGTATAAAAATGCGCTGGAGAGTTTTTCCTTTAAATGCAGTAGTGACATATCTATGAAAATGGATGACTTATTTGAAGAGAAAATGTGGGAAGGGATAAGTTACAGGTGTCTTAGATGCGGCGGGTGTTCATATGTATGCCCGACCTGTTATTGTTTTAATGTGGTTGATACCAGACACTCCAACGAATTTATAAAGCGGGACAGGATATGGGATTCCTGCCTGCTTAGGGGGTATTCAAGAATGGCGCAGGATGTGAATCCAAGGCCAGAAAAGGAACACAGAATAAAGCAGTTTTTTTACCACAAATTAAATTATTTTAATAAAAGATACGGCAGGTATCTCTGCGTGGGGTGCGGAAGATGCGCCAACACCTGTATCGGTTATATAAACATTCTTGAGATTATAAAAGAAGTGGTGAAAAAATAATTATAAATTACGAATTATGAATTAAACTTTAATGAAAAACCCATATATCCCAGAGCCAGTCGTTATTAAATCTATAAAAAGAGAAACTGCTGATATAAAAACTTTTACAGTTTCTTTTAAAGATAAATCCTTAAAAAAAAGATTTTCGTTTAAACCAGGACAGTTTGTTCAAGTTTCTTTATTTGGTTTTGGCGAAGCCCCCATTTCAATATCCTCAAGCCCGCTCACAAAAGATGAATTTGATTTGAGCATAAAGAAGGTAGGACTTTTAAGCTCTAAACTTCATAGCCTTAGAGAAGGTGAAGAATTTTTTGTAAGAGGTCCATATGGTAATGGTTTTGATATGGGAGCGCTTCTGGGTAGAGATATTCTGTTTGTGGGAGGCGGTATAGGGCTTGCGCCCATAAAAGGGGTAATCTTAACCATACTTAAGCAAAGGCATAAATTTGGCGAGGTTATTCTCTTGTATGGTGCAAGGACTCCGTCCGATATAGTGTTTAAGAAGGAATTAAAAGAGTGGGCTAAAAGAAAGGATATATCGGCATTCCTGACCGTGGATAAGGATGAAAAATCCTGGAAGGGTAATGTGGGTGTAGTTACTACACTTTTCAGGCATTTGAAGGCTGATACTGATAACAGAGTCGGCATTATCTGCGGCCCACCGGTTATGGTTCCTTTTGTAATAGCAGAATTGTTAAAATTCAAGGTAAGGGAAGAGGAGATTATCGTCAGTCTCGAAAGGCATATGAAATGCGGGATAGGTAAATGCGGCCACTGTAACATTTCCGAGAAATACGTATGTATAGACGGCCCGGTTTTTACCTATAGCCAGTTAAAAACGCTTAAGGAGAAGTTCTAAAGGCAAAAAGTGATTAAAGAGCTTGACATAGAAATTGTAAGCGGCAGGGACAGGAAAACAAAAAAAGATATACTCACAGAAGAAAGCCCTGTTTCAATATACTTCAACAATAAAGAGATAGCGACCCTGCTTTCAAGCCCCGCTGATTTGGAGTGCCTTGCGGTAGGCTTCTTATTTAATGAAGGATTCATAGCAAAAAAGTCAGATATCGCAGAGTTAAAGGTTGCATCAAACCTGGTGTATGTGAACTCAAAAAATGGAAATAAGGCAGATTTTAATATAGATAGAAAATATTTTAGTTCAGGTTGCGGCCGTGGTATCATATACCACAATCCACAGGAGATAGAGGGATTTAGTGTTATAGAGACTGAATTCAAAATTAAGGTTTCATACGTAGAAAAATTGCTTAAGGATTTCGATAGGCGTTCTGTCGCCTACGCAAAAACAGGTTGTGTGCATTCGGCGGCGTTGTGCTCCAAAAAGAACATCCTGCTTTTTAAGGAGGATATAGGAAGGCACAATGCAGTGGACAAGGTAATAGGAGAGGCGCTTCTAAAATCCATACCTACGCACAACAAGGTGGTTATGAGTAGCGGAAGGCTCTCCTCGGATATGGTCTTAAAGACCGCAAGGGCAAAGGTGCCGGTCCTGATTTCGCGTTCAGCGCCGACAAGCCTTGCAGTAAAACTTGCAAGGAAATTAGGGCTTTGCCTGGTAGGTTTTGCAAGATTCAATAAATTAAATGTGTATTCAAAAAATGAAAGGATATGCTGACGCCAGAAAATAATTAGAAGCGTTCCATTTTTTGAGGTGAAGTATGTCCAAAAAAAGTATTATCTTTGGAGTTATAGTATTGGTAGTTTTAGTCGCCTCTTCCTTAGTCAAAAGCTTTATACAGTTTTCCAAACAGGAGAAGGAGCAGAGTTATTTTAGTTCTCATTTGAATGCATATCTAAATTCATCTTATACTCAGGCAGAAAAAAATTCGCCTTATATTCGGGGGAAGGTTGTGATAGTTGATATAGATAAGAGAAATATTGATTATTTGGTACATCCCAAACTTCCTGATAGCATTCGTGCCCAAAAACCTGACGAGGTAGAAACTATTGTTTTGGTTACGTGGAGAAAACAGAAGGAAGGTGAGTATAAAGAGGTTGAAACAGGGTCAGTTACAGGTGATGCGTATCGCAGTATGGCGCATATACGGCTCATTGATTGGGTAAGTAAAGAAATATTAGTTGAAAAGGATTTTTTTGGAGAAGACCCTGTAGGCGGTTTAACCCGAGAAGGCGATTTTACAAGTCAATGGCCTATGTTTAAGATTGTCGAATATTTGGAAAGCCTTCCTCGTAAGAATTAAAAATTTTAAAGAGAAACAGAGTGATTTTAGTATCGAATAAAGGCAAGGAAAATATTTATGCTAAAAATGGGAAGTGTCCCGAATTCTACCTAATAAGCCAATCATCGATGGTGTTGTAAGAAACTTAGAGATTATTGGTGAAGCATCCAAAAATATTCCATCCCATATGAAAGCAAGGTATTCTGATATTGAATGGAGAAAAATAACAGGCCTGCGAGATATTTTAGCTCACGAATACTTCGGGGTAGATTTAGATGTTTTATGGGATATTATTAAGAATAAACTCCCTGAATTAAAAAAGAGAATCTCTCATATTCTGAAGAAATAGAAAAACCAGAAGCTTCCCTAACACTCTTAAATTCATCAAGTTGTTTCCCAGACCCACTCAATAAGATAAGGCCCTTCCTTTAAAGGTTTAGGAAGGCCTACCCTTGTAGGATAAACCCCTTCCTTAAAAAATATTTTGGATTAGATTATTGTGTGGTATCATATAAAACCGTAAAAACACCTTGAGGCTAAGGATGAGACTAAGGCTTAGATTAAAATATTAAGTTACCCCGACAGCTGGCAGGGTTAATTCGGCCGGACAATTTACAGCATTCCGTAAATTGTGGCCTCATTAAAGATCCCTGCAGCAAAACGCTTCGCAGATTTCTGGCACTTCGTGCCTAAAATCTGCTCGCAGCTACAGGTGTTCCCGCTGGAGCGGGATTTCGGCGAAAAAAGAGATTTAAGGAGCTCAATAATTCGCACAGCAACTTATGTTCTCTGTCGTTCCATAAGTTGCGTGCTCATTAAAGAAAGGAAAGATAGAATGCCAAAAAAGATATTTGTAGCCGCTACAATGCAGAATGACGGTAAGACCACAGTGTGCCTGGGGCTTATAAAGGCGCTTAAGAAATATTTTAAACGTATAGGGTTTATCAAGCCGATAGGCCAGAGGTATCTTATAGAACAGGGATATAAGGTAGATGAAGATTCTGTTCTGATAGATGACGTATTCGGCATAAAGACACATATAAAGGATATGAGCCCCATAGCAATTGAAAAGGGTTTTACCGAGAAATACATTGAAAAACCCAACAAAGAATCTCTTATAAAACAGATACAGAGGTCATTCGAAAAGGTATCCAAAAATAAAGACCTTGTCATAATAGAAGGCACAGGCCATGCAGGAGTAGGCTCTGTATTCGACCTTTCAAATGCAACGGTTGCAAAACTGCTCGGCGCAAAGGTAATAATCGTATCAAGCGGCGGGATAGGAAGGCCGATAGATGAGATAGCATTAAATAAGGTCTTGTTTGAGAAAGAAGGCGTGGAAATCATGGGCGTAATAATAAACAAGGTGCTTCCTGAAAAATTCGAAAAGGTTAACTGCTTGGTGAGAAAGGGCCTTTCAAGAAAGGGTTTAAGGTTACTCGGCGTAATGCCGTATAAACAGTGCCTTACTACGCCGACTATGAGGCAGATTAGGGATGAGTTAAAACTCAGGAGTCTTTCAGGTGAAGAACATCTTGACAGAATAGTAAGCAAGATTATTGTGGGCGCAATGGCGCCCCATGATGCCTTAAATTACATAGAGGAGGGAAGCCTTATTATAACCCCCGGAGACAGGGAAGACCTGATACTTACGGCGCTTTCTTCGCATGCGATAGGGATAAGAAAGAAATTCCAGATATCAGGCATTGTTATAAGCGGAGGTATTTTACCGCATACCACTATAATGTGCCTTGCGCAGAAATCCGGCATACCGATTTTACTGTCGGAAAAAGACACATACTCGGTTGCTTCCCAGATACATGATTTGACTGTAAAGATACGGCCTGAGGATAAGAAGAAGACCAGGGTTATAAAGGATATGGTAACCCATTATGTGGATGTTAAAAAAATAATAAAAAGTCTATAAGGTGAACTGTAAAAAAATCGTATCCATTATAGGAATTTTATTAGTAACTGTTGTGGCAGGCTGCGCTAAGCCAACCGAGCCGATAAAAGAAACAAGGTTGTTACTCGGCACAATAGTGAATATTACTGCCTATGGCGCTTCGTATCAGGAGACAAGAGGCGCTGTTGAGAGGGCTTTTAGTGAGATATCACGGCTTGAGGCGATTTTCAGCAAGTATAGACCTGAGAGCGAAATATCCAGTATAAATAATTCAAAGGATAAAACAAAACCGATAAAGATGAGCAATGAGACATTTTACCTTATAAAAAAATCTATCGAGTTTAGTAAAATATCAGATGGCGCATTTGATATAACGGTAGCGCCTTTGCTTGAGCTGTGGGGTTTCGGCAAAACGCCGATTTCGGAAGTCCCCCAGGAGAAAAAAATAAGAGAGGTTTTAAAATATACGGGGTTTGATAAGATAAGCCTGGATGAGGCAAAGAAGACAGTCTCGTTTAAAGACACAAGAGTAAAACTTGACCTCGGCGGGATAGCCGTTGGCTACGCGGTGGACAGGGCAATAATGGTTTTAAAAGAAAGCGATATAAAAAGCGCAATAATAGATGCAGGAGGGGATGTTTACTGTTTAGGGGATAAAGTCAATGGCCACAACTGGCAGGTAGGGATACAGCATCCCAGGGATAAGAATAAATTAGTGTCAAGGATAGGATTAAAGGACAAGGGCATTACTACAAGCGGAGATTATGAAAGGTATTTTACAATAAAGAACAAAAGGTATTCCCATATCGTAAATCCAAAGACCGGTTATCCGGTTGAGGAAATACCAATGAGCGTAACCGTTATATCTAATGACTGTATAAGTGCGGACGCCCTTGCCACAGCGGTGTTTGTCCTTGGTCCGGGAAAAGGATTAAAATTATTGAACAGTTTACAGGACACATCCGGTATTATAATAAGCAGGTTAAATCCAGACGGATATATTGTAGATTTAACAGATAATCTAAAGGGGAAAATCAAGTTTAGATTCTAATAAAGTTGAGAGTTTAGAGTAGAGAGTTGAGAGAAAAATCTTAATTAAATATGGAAGATAATTTTAAAATCATATCTACCCAGACAATAGCTAAGGATATAAAAAGAATAGAGGTGTTTGCTCCTTATATTGCAAGGAAGGCGCTTGCTGGCCAATTTGTTATGTTGAGAGTTGACGAGAAGGGAGAAAGGATACCCCTTACCATTGCGGATAAATCGAAAGACGATGGCAAGATAACAATTATATTTCAGCAGGTTGGGTTAACCACCAAAAAATTAGCCCGGCTTAAAGAAGGCGATAGTATTTCAGACCTTGCCGGACCCCTGGGAAGGCCTACAGAGATAAAAAAATATGGAACGGTTGTTTTGGTAGGCGGCGGCGTAGGAATTGCGGAGATGTATCCTGTTGCAAAGGCGTTTAAAGGTGCAGATAATAGAATAATCTCAATACTAGGTGCGAGGTCAAAGGAACTTCTTATACTTGAAGAAGAACTTAAAACGGTATCGGATGAAATTTACATTACAACTGATGATGGTTCGTATGGAAGAAAAGGGTTGGTTACAGATATCCTAAAAGAGATGATAGAAAAGGAAAAAATCGACCTTGTATATGCGATAGGGCCTGTCATTATGATGAAGGCAGTTTCAGAACTAACGCGGCCTTATAAGATTCATACCATAGTAAGCCTTAATTCTATAATGGTGGACGGAACAGGTATGTGCGGTTCCTGCAGGGTAAATGTGAACGAGAAATCAAGGTTTGCCTGTGTGGATGGGCCTGAATTTAATGGGCATTTAGTGGATTTTGATGAGTTGTCAAAAAGGTTAAAACTGTTTGTTGATTTGGAGAAGGCAGCATATAATAAAATAGTTTAGTGGCTAGAGAAAGGTTAAGGCTGAGGCTAAGGTTGAGATAAAAAATTCTTAACCTTGACCTAAATCAACCTATTTGTCGATATAAAGAGTTAGTATGACTGAACGTCAAAAAATGCCCAATAGAAAACCGGATGAGCGAATAAAGGATTTTGAATCCGTGGCGCTGGGTTTTACTGAGGAGCAGGCGCTGATAGAGGCCTCGAGGTGCATACAGTGCAAAAACCCTTTATGCATAGGTGGTTGTCCTGTGGGCATAGACATACCTGCTTTTATAGAGTTAATAAAGAAAAAAGATTACGAGGCTGCCATAAAAAAGATAAAGGAAAAAAATAACCTACCTGCTATCTGCGGCAGGGTCTGCCCTCAGGAAGACCAGTGCGAGAAGGTGTGTATTATAGGGAAAAAAGGTACGCCTGTTTCTATAGGAGCACTTGAGAGATTTGCGGCAGACTATGAATTAATCACCAATCACCAATCACCAATCACCAATCAGAAGAAGCTTTCGTTCAGGGTGGCGGTGGTAGGGAGTGGTCCTGCAGGTCTTACCTGCGCAGCTGACATGGCAAAGATGGGCTACGAAGTGATAATATTTGAGTCTCTTCATCTTCCTGGAGGCGTATTGACATATGGCATACCTGAGTTCAGGCTTCCCAAAAAGATAGTTTTGAGCGAGGTGGACTACATAAAGAATTTAGGCGTTATAATACGGACGAATATGGTGGTAGGAAAATCCGTCACCATAGATGAGCTATTTAAGGAAGGCTTTAGCGCCATATTTATCGCCAGCGGCGCAGGACTGCCGCAGTTTCTGGGAATCCCCGGAGAGAATCTAAATAGGATTTATTCCGCAAATGAATTCTTGACACGCGTAAACCTTATGAAGGCGTATAAATTTCCCGAATACGATACCCCTGTAAACATAGGAAAAGAGGTTGTGGTTGTGGGAGCAGGCAATGTGGCATTTGATGCTGCAAGGGTAGCTCTGAGGCTCGGCGCAAATAATGTAACCATAGTATATAGACGAACAGAAAAAGAAATGCCTGCCCGAATTGAGGAGATAGAGAATGCAAAGGAAGAAGGCATAAAGTTTAAACTCTTAACCGCACCTGTCAGATTTATCGGAGATGAAAAAGGTTTTGTCCAAGAGGTTGAATGTATTGAGATGGAATTAGGCGAACCGGATGAGTCTGGCAGAAGAAGGCCTGTTCCAAAAAAAGGCTCTGAGTTTATTTTAAGAGCCGATACTGTAATAGTTGCAATAGGGCAGACCCCGAATCCCCTGATTCCGCACTCAATACCGGATTTAAAAATCGGAAAAAATGGAAATATTATAGTTGACCAAGAGACTATGATGAGCTCTATCCCCGGGGTATTTGCAGGCGGAGACATTGTAACCGGAGCAGATACCGTAATAAGCGCAATGGGCGCAGGCAAAAAAGCCGCAATAGGTATTTATAACTACCTAAAGAATAAGCAGTAATCTAACCCTAAAGGGTAGTTCTTCCCGATTCATATAGAGGAAGGGACTAATCCTACAAGGATAGACCATCCTAAACCCTTAAAGGATGGGTCTAACGCTATGCTTAGCCTCGCAAATTTTCTCTCCCGTAGTAAATAATAAATAATGTATTGACAAATTTATTATTTGCTGTAAAATTCAACCCAAAATTTGCATTGGAAATCAAAAGGATTTATAATTGAAGGGAATACTTAAGTTATGCTAATATCATTGGTAAGAGAAACTTCCAATGTAAATTTTGCTCATCGAGCAGCCCTAATTTTACAAAGACAATAAGGCGCCTAATTCGAAAGTGTAATCCCTAACAGATTGCCTGCTCTGAAGATAAAAACACTTTAGTAAAATTAGGGCTGGGTTAACCCAGCCTTTTCTTTAGAAAGGGTTGCCCTTTTGGCGAATTTTGCTAATGTAAAATTCGGGTTCAACGCCACATAACAAAATTAGTAATTAGGAATTGGTAATTGGTAACTAAATAAAAACAAATGGCTACACCACTTGAAAGATGGGTTGAGAAACAGGCTGAATTAATGCAGCCTAAGAAGATATATTGGTGTGACGGCTCGGAAGAAGAGGCGCACAGGCTGATAGAGATAGGTCTGGCCGAGGAAAAGATTAATAATAGCCCTGTGTTTATGGAGCTTAACCATAAAACCTGGCCCAACGCCTATTATCACAGGAGCCATCCCACAGACGTTGCCCGCACCGAGCATCTTACCTATGTATGCCATCCTGACAAAGAAACCGCTGGCCCTAACAATAACTGGATGGAGCCTGCTCAAGCCAAAGATAGGCTTACAAATCTTTCAAAAGGCTGTATGAAAGACAGGACTATGTATGTTCTTCCCTATATGATGGGTCATCCTGAATCTCCTTATTCAAAGGCATGCATTCAGCTTACTGATGTTTCCTATGTGGCTATAAGTATGAGGATTATGACCCGTATGAGTAAAAGTGTCATCGATAAAATAGGAAATTCCGAGGATTTTGTAAAAGGGATTCACTCCATTGGTGACCTTGACCCACAAAAGCGCTTCATTATGCACTTTCCTGATGAGCATTTAGTATGGAGCATAGGCTCTGGTTACGGTGGAAATGCCCTTTTAGGAAAGAAATGCTTTTCACTTAGGATTGCCTCCTGGCTCGGCCTTAAAGAGGGCTGGCTTGCCGAACATATGATTATAATTGGCATAGAAGACCCAAAGGGAAATATTACCTATGTGGCAGTAGCTATGCCCTCTGCCTGCGGTAAGACCAATCTTGCTATGCTTGAGTCGGTTCTGCCCGGATATAGGATATGGACTATTGGCGATGATATTGCCTGGATGCATATCGGTGAAGACGATAGACTCTACGCCATAAACCCGGAGGCAGGTTTTTTTGGTGTTGCGCCTGGAACCTCAATGAGTACAAATCCGAATATGATACGCACCTTAAAGGCGGACAGATTTTATCCTGCCCTGTTTACAAACACCGCGTTAAATACGGACACCAACGAACCCTGGTGGGAGGGATTTGATGGAGCATTGCCGAAGAATTTACTCGACTGGCAGGGAAGGAGATTTGATTCTTCCTCAAATGAAAAAGCCGCTCATCCGAATTCGAGGTTCACTGTTTCGATAACCCAGTGCCCCACATTGTCAAAGGACTTTGATAATCCGAAAGGCGTACCCATATCTGCGATTATATTCGGCGGAAGGAGGGCCAGGCTTACCCCGCTTGTTTTTGAAAGTTTTAACTGGCAAAACGGCGTATTTAATGCGGCAAGAATGGGTTCTGAAACTACGGCTGCAGCCATTCACCAGGTGGGGGTGGTGCGTCGCGACCCAATGGCTATGCTTCCCTTCTGCGGTTATAATATGGCTGACTATTTTCAGCACTGGTTAAACATCGGTAAAAGATGTAAAACTCCCAAGATATTTTTTGTTAACTGGTTCAGAACAGATGATTCTGGTAATTTTATCTGGCCTGGTTTCAGGGAAAACATAAGGGCGCTTAAATGGATAATAGAACGTCTGAACTCTGACAAAATGAATGCAAAGAAAACTCCTATAGGGTTTGTGCCCGACTCTAAAAATCTTGAACTTTCCGGATTGGATATCCCCAAAAATAGCATTGAGAGATTGTTTGAGGTAAATCCCGAGGAATGGAAATCCGAGCTACCAGAGGTCGGGGGTTTTTTTGAGCAGTTTGGGAAGCGCCTGCCGGATGAAATCTGGACAGAGTTTAACGGTTTAAAGGAAAGATTGGGGTAGTTAATCCTAAAGGATAGACCATCCTAAACCTTTAAAGGATGGGTCTAATCCTACAAGGATAGTCCTTCCTAATCCAGAAGGGATAGGCCGACCTCTTTCCATTAAGGGCGGGCCTAATCCTTTAAAGGAAGGGACTAAGACTGTTTAAGGTTGACAATAAATCTTATTTTTGTTATTATAACTTGGTGATGCCAAATGTCAAAAATTGATATAGGACAAAATGAGCCTTTGGAGAGAGCCCTGAGGCGTTTTAAGAGAAAGATTGAGAGAGAGGGTATACTTAGAGAGGTCCGGGACCGTAAGCATTATGAGAAGCCCAGTATAAAGAAGAGAAAGAGGAAACGAAAAATCAGATGGTTTTAGGACACTCTTAAACTTTTCCTTTCTTTAAAGTTATCCTATCCGAAAGTCTATATGATTTTCCTTCCCAAGAAAAAATACCTTTTGCTCTGCCTTGTATTTTTGGCGCTCTGTTTTACAGGCTGTGACAATATACGCAGGGCAAAGATAGCAGGCGTAGATTATCCCCGTCCTAATTCTAGAAGATTAGTTTTAGATAATGGAATGGCAGTGCTCTTAACGGAAAATCATAAAACTCCTTTTGTGGCGATAGAGGTTCTGGTAAAGGCAGGCTCAAGCCTTGAGCAGGAATTTTCCTCATCAGGAATTTCCCATTTCGTAGAGCATATGCTCTTTAAAGGAACCAAAAAAAGAGGGGTGGGTAAAATAGAAGACGAGATAGGTTCCTACGGTGCCCAGATAAACGCCTTTACCTCATTTGATTATACCGGATATACCATAAGCACCCCAAAGGAGCATTTAGAGCAGGTTCTTGAGCTATTGTCGGATGTTTTAGCCAACCCCACGTTTATTGAAAAGGAACTTGAAAAGGAAAGACAGGTGATATTAAAAGAGATAGATATGAATTATGATGAGCCCCAGAGGAGACTTTCCCAGTTATTCTACAAGGCCTTTTATACCACCCATACCTACCGCTACCCTATAATCGGAGAACGCAGGTTTTTAAATACTCTTACAAGGGAAGATTTACTTAAATTTTATAAAAGAAACTATGTTGCAAACAATATGATTCTGGCAATTTCAGGCGATATTGTCCTTGACGATACAGTAAGTTTGGTTAAATCCACATTTGGCAGCCTGAAAGGTGCGCCTATAAATCCAATCTCTATTCCATCTGAGCCAAGGCAACTTTCAAACAGATACATAGAGGAAAACTACGAGGGAAACCTTACTTATCTTATGCTGGGTTTTCATAGCATAAGTTTACTGGACGACGACCTTTTTGCTCTGGATTTACTTTCAACCATACTGGGAGGGACAAGGTCAAGCCGTCTTTTTAGGGTTTTATACGAAAAGAGGGGTTTAGTGTACAATGTAACCTCGTATAATTATACCCCAAGATTCCCGGGCGTTTTTGCTATAAGTACAATAATAAAAGAAAAGAAGCAGAAAGAGACATTAGAGGCTATCTTTGATGAGATAGAGCGCCTTAAGCGAAGCGGCGTATTAGAGGAAGAATTAACTCTGGCAAAAAACAATGTAGTAGCGTCCTTTATCTCTGGCCTTGAAACCATTCAAGCCCAGGCTTCTGATTTTGCTTCTTCTGAAGCGCTAACCGGCGATTTTGAATTTTCAAGACGCTATATTGAAAGGATTAAAAAGATAACTCCGAGAGAAATAATGAATGTGGCAAGAAAATATCTTAACAGAGACACCTCCACAGTGGTTATTCTAAAACCCTCCACCGAAGAGCAGAAGGCTGACAAGACAATGCCCTTAAAAAGTGAGGAAGAAGTCAAAAAAATTACCCTTAAGAATGGTCTGCCGATAATCTATTCCATAAGAAAAGATTGCCCTAAGATAAGTATAACCATAGCCTTTAAGGGAGGCCTTTTAGGAGAGACAGAATCCACAAATGGTATAAGCAATATAACAGCGAATATGCTCTTAAAGGGCGCTGCCTCCAAAGATTCACAGATGATTCAAAAGATTATTGAGGGTTTGGGCGGAAGCATAGAGGCATTTTCAGGAAACAGCAGCTTTGGATTTAAGATAGAGATGCTCAATAAAAATATTAGAGATGGCATTGACCTTGCTTTTGAATTAATCGAAAAGAGCACATTCCCTGATAAAGAACTTCAGAAGGAAAAACTTCTGACAAAGGCAAAGATACTCGAGAGAGACGAGGATGTTTATTCTCATACCATTCTGGTTTTAAGGCAGCTTCTTTTTAAGGACCATCCGTATGAACTTGATTTGCTCGGCACCAATGAATCCATAGATTCGCTAACAAAGAAGGATGTAATCAATTTTCATAAAAATTATGTAGCCGCAGATAATATGGTTATATCGATAAGCGGAGATTTTGAAGAGAAGGCAGTTTTGCAACTTATAGAAAAAAAATTCAGCCTTATAAAACAAAGGGGAATCAGCCTGCCGGAAAAAATGCTTTCCCCTTTAAGCGGGTTTCTTTTTAAATCCCAGAATTTGCCAAAAAAAGAAGCAGTTATTATGCTCGGTTTCAGGGCAGCCTCGCTAATAGATAATGACAGGTTTTCTTTTGAAATCCTTGAGTCTGTGCTTTCAGGAGAGAACGGAAGGATTTTTCACCAGATAAGGCAAAAAAGGGCGCTTTCGTATAGCCAGGGCGCTTTTTATGTGCCTGCCTTTGGAGGCGGGTATTTTGTCATATACGCTTCTGTCAACCCGGATAAGGTAGATTTGACAAAGGCGCTTATTATAAAGGAGATAGAAAAACTAAAGTCCCAGGGTATAACCGGACAAGAACTTTTTAGCGCAAGGAATAAGCTTTTATCAAAACACTGGCTCGGGCTTCAGACAAATTCCGGGCTTTCCTTCAAGACTGCCTTAGATGAACTCTACGGCTTAGGATACGATAGCTTCAAGACTTATAATACCCGTTTAGATTCCGTAAGATTAGAGGATGTAAAAGGCGCGGTAAATAAATATTTTGATTTGAAATCCTGCGCCATTAGTGTTACACTGCCCTCTGAATAAACAAAACTATGAATATCAGAAATCCCGCTGTAGCAGGCCAGTTTTATCCGGCAAATAGAGCTTCTTTAGAAAAACAGCTCAGGGAGTTGTTGCCCGAAGAAAAAGATTTTTTTGACGCCAAGGGTGTAGTTATGCCCCATGCGGGATATATTTATTCTGGTCATGTTGCCGGTGAGGTTATATCTAAAATTAAACCCAGGGAATTATATATTATACTTGGCACGCGGCATACGAGAGACGGGAAGCCATTTAGTCTGATGAGCGAAGGTATCTGGCAAACTCCTCTCGGAGACGTTGAGATAGATAATAAATTTTCAAAAAGACTTCTTGAAATTTCTAAATATCTAAAAGATGATGAAGCGGCTCACATCGATGAACACTCTATTGAGGTTGAGATTCCCTTTTTGCAGTATAAAAATAAGCCTTTTAAATTAGTCCCTATAGTAATAACGACTGCTAATCTGGAAGTTTATAGCGTAATTGCAAAAGACTTGTCAGACTGCATAAAAGAAAGCAGAATAGATGCGCTTATTATTGCAAGTTCGGATTTTACCCATTACGAGGACCATAAAAGCGCATCCCGAAAGGACAAACTTGCAATAGATGCGATATTGGAACTCGATGAAAAAAAATTTTTAAAAGCCATAAGGGAATACGAGATAAGCGCCTGCGGTTACGCGCCTATAGCAGTAATGCTGGCGGCAGTCAAACTATTAGGCGCAAAGAAAGCGCATCTTATAAAATACCAGACCAGTGGAGATGCTTCCGGGGATTATGAAAGCGTAGTAGGCTATGCCGGGATTGTAATTACCTGAGCAGTCGGGGAGTTTTCTTCGTCTGTTCGACTGCTCATCCTGAGGTCGTCCGAAGGATGAGGGCTCGGGAAACATATAGAAAACACCCCGATCCCTCAATTACTTAAGGAAAGGAGGAACCGCAAAAGCCAGCGGTCTTGCCCGCCGCTTCACCGTGAGGCGAGCCGCTAGGCAGACGCAGAATATAACCGCAAAAGCGCAAAATACCCGCAAAGGACGCAGAGAAACTTTTGCGTTTTAGCGTTTATAATTTTGGCGTTTTTGCGATAGCGTTTCAGCGGTTGCAAAAAAGATATGAATAATTCAGAGAAGGAACCAAAAGATAAGAGAATAGACGAGACTTGGAAGGAGGAAGTAGGGAAGGAAAAATCTTACCCTGCGGAAGGCGTCCCGGGCAAGGAGGAGCACAAACACGCCGAAGAGGAGCATATAGCAGATTTTAATCTGTTTATTTCTTCTCTGGCAATGCAGGCATTCGTTTATCTGGGTTTGATGCCGGACCCAATGACCCAGAAGACCCAGGCCGATTTAGTGCATGCCAAATATATAATTGACACCCTCGAGATGCTTAAAGAAAAGACAAAGAATAATTTAACCACTGAAGAGAATGCCAATCTTGAAGAAGTGCTCTATACGCTAAAGATGAAGTTTATCGAACTGTCCAAGGCCTGATTCTGCATATGTCCCTTTTAAAAATAAAATTGAACCCAAAATTTGCAATAGAAATAATAAACGTATTTAACTCGTTAAAAACTTTAAGATTATACAATTATACCTTGCGCCAAAAAGGTGCAGGGCAAATTTTTCTAATGAAAAATTTGGGTTGAATATTTTATAAATAATTGTTAAAATCAAAAAATAAACGCAAATTTAATAAGGATAAATATATGAGAAAAAACAACAACCGGATATTTTTAATGTGGCTTATTCTTTTAATAATAGGCACTATTTTATTGAATGTCAGCTCGTTTTCCCTTAAGGTTCCGAAGGAATTGACCTACGGCGAGTTCTACCGTATGGCGGAAACGAATATCAAAACCCAACAGATTAAAAGCGCCTCGAAGATGGGGAATATCATACGAGGCGTTTTACAGGATAACACTGTCTTTACGGTAAACATACCCGAAACCGACCAGGATATTGTCAGGTTATTAAGAGAAAACGTCGCCAATTTTGACATAAAACCTGAAAGAACCTTCTGGACCAATTTCTTCCTGACGGTTTTAGGACCTATTATCTTTTTTGCCCTTTTCTGGTTTTTAATTTACAGGAGTGCGCAGGGCGGCGGAGGAAAGCTTCTCTCCTTTGGTAAAAGCCGCGCAACCCAGATTGCAGAGGATAAGGTAAGGGTTACGTTTAACGATGTAGCAGGAGTGGATGAGGCAAAAGAAGAATTAAAGGAGATAATCGAGTTCTTAAAAGACCCTAAGCGGTTTACAAGGCTCGGCGGCAAAATCCCCAAGGGCGTACTGCTTATGGGCCCGCCCGGCACAGGAAAAACCCTTTTGGCAAAGGCAGTTAGCGGAGAGGCAGGCGTTCCTTTTTTCATTATAAGCGGGTCTGATTTTGTAGAGATGTTTGTGGGTGTGGGCGCCTCCAGAGTAAGGGATTTATTTGAACAGGGCAAGCGCGCCGCCAAGGCCGGCGGAAAGGGCTGTATTATATTCATTGATGAGATAGATGCAGTCGGAAGGCAGCGCTTTGCCGGAATAGGCGGAGGGCACGACGAGAGAGAGCAGACGCTAAATGCATTACTTGTGGAGATGGACGGATTTAACACGCAGGAAGGAGTTATCTTGATTGCTGCCACAAACAGGCCTGATGTGTTAGACCCCGCCCTCCTAAGGCCTGGAAGATTTGACAGGCAGATTGTGATAAGCAGGCCGGATATAATCGGAAGAGAAGAAATTTTGAAGGTCCATACAAAGAATATAAAACTGGACAAGAATGCGGATTTGAAATCTATCGCAAAGCAGACCTCCGGTTTTTCAGGCGCAGACCTTGCGAACCTTGCAAATGAGGCAGCGTTGCTTGCGGCAAGGAGAAATAAAGACTCGGTTACCATGGAAGAACTTGAGGCCGCAATAGAAAGGGTTATAGCAGGCCCTGAGAAGAAGTCCCGCGTAATAAGCCAGTATGAAAAAACCATAGTAGCGTATCATGAATCTGGCCATGCCCTTATGAGTATCCTGATACCCGGGGCAGACCCCCTTCATAAGGTATCAATAATCCCGCGCGGGATGGCATTAGGCTATACTATGCAGCTTCCTATTGAGGACAGGCATATCATAACCAAGAAGGAGTTGCTTGGAAAACTCATAGGTCTCTTGGGCGGAAGGGCCTCTGAGGACCTGATATTTAACGAATCCACCACAGGCGCGCAGAATGACCTTGAGGTGGCTACAGAGATTGCAAGAAAGATGGTGTGCGAATTCGGGATGAGCGAGAAGCTAGGAAATTTGACTTTGGGAAGGCGCGGCGGCCCCCTATTTTTAGGCAGGGACATTGTCGAAGAGCGTAATTACTCTGAAGAAACGGCATTGGCAATTGACCAGGAGATAAGGCGTATTATTGATGAATGCTATGCAAGGGCGAGAGAGGAACTTATAAAGTATAAGGATAAATTAAAACTCCTGGCAGAAGCACTTATGGAAAAGGAGGTCTTGGACGGCGAAGAGGTAAAAAAACTTACAGGCCTGGGCATAGATGAAAACAAACCACCTCAAGAGGGAGAGACAAAACAGGCTTCATAGACAATTATTCAGCCTGAGATGCGGAGATTTTAGTTTAAATCTGGGTAAGGATACCCTTGTAATGGGTATTTTAAATGTGACGCCCGATTCCTTCAGCGATGCCGGGCTTTATATTAAAGCCAAGGATGCGGTTAAAAGGGCCCTTCAATTAGAAGAGGAAGGGGCGGATATAATAGATATCGGCGGTGAATCCACAAGGCCTTATTCAAAGCCTGTGAGTATAGATGAAGAGTTAGAAAGGGTTATACCGGTTATCAGAAAACTCGTTAAAAGATTAAAAATACCAATCTCAATTGATACCTATAAGAGTGAAGTTGCCAGATGCGCCATAGAAGAAGGCGCATCTTTGGTTAATGATATCTCTGCTCTAAGGGAGGATAAGAAGTTTGTGGAGGTTGTTAAAGGGTATAATGTCCCTGTGGTGCTGATGCATATGAAAGGGTCTCCCCAGAATATGCAGGATAATCCCAGATACAAGGATGTGGTTTTTGAGATAATCGGGTTTTTAAGAAAAAGAATAGAATTTTTAAAATCACAGGGTATTAAAGAAGATAGGATTATAATAGACCCTGGGATTGGCTTCGGAAAGACAATAGCGCACAACCTTGAGATTTTAAACAGGCTTGACGAATTTAAGGTATTAAAGAGGCCAATACTTATCGGAACCTCAAGAAAATCATTTATAGGAAAGGTCCTGGGCTTAGACGTTGACAAAAGGCTCTTCGGCACAGCCGCAACTGTAGCAGTCTCTATTATGAAAGGCGCACATATAGTAAGGGTGCACGATGTTCAAGCTATGCGGGAGGTTTCCCGTATTACGGATACTATATTACAATGTCTGTAAAACAAGGATTGTATTGATTACAGCGATTCTTAAAAGGATTACAGCGATTTAGC
>CAZDNS010000029.1:0-19992 GCA_964506845.1 uncultured Planctomycetia bacterium
CCTGAAATCAAAAATCAAAGTGTAAAAATCAAAATGACAGATTAAAATTCAAAATTAAGAATAAAAATAAAGAACATTTCTTAAAAAAAGAGCAAATTTCTTATAATTTTTGTTTATTTTTGCATTTTGCATTGTCATTTTGCATTTTGATATTTGATTTTACAAAGAGCGAGTTTTGTGAAACCCTATGTTTTTTATTTTTTTATGCAATATCTCCTGACAAATCTCTAATCTACCTAGAACCTTATGCAGGAATCTGTCGGCGTATGTAACAGTCTTTATAAAACCTCTTTAACCTCTTCTGCAGATTAATGGCATCGTCCTTGTTGGTAAAAGGGCCTATCTTTATCTCATAAAACCTGCCGGAGGGAGCTATAAAACTACTTACTCCGATTTTTAGCAACCTTTCCTTTTCTTTTTCTGCAAGACTTCTGTTGGTAAAAGCGGCTACTATAAGGTAGGAACTTGGCGCCGCAGTTGATATTTGAATGGGTTTTTTTGATGTTAAATCGGTATATTGAACGCTGGGGGGGGCGGTGGTTTCTATTTCAGGCGCTTTCTGCTTTGTCGGCTTTTTTTCTTCGTATGGCGTTACTTGAACCTTCTGGGCAAAGTTACTAACTTGCCTGTTAAAACTTTGCGGCAGTAGGCGTAGCCTCTTTCCCCGTTCAATTCCAAAGGAAAAGGTAATTATTAAAAGCAGAATAAAAGCGATTATAAACAGCACCAGATTTTCATAGTATACCAAAAGCGTGAGCGCGTGTCTTTGGAAACCGATTTTTTTCTTAAAGAAAAAATATTTTTTCGGCGGGCGTTTTATATCCTTAAAAAGTTCCAGCTGGGATTGCTCCGATTCCTTAAACATTTTTACCTCCTTTAATGAGTAGACGATTTATGGAGCACATAGTGCGACATAAATCGTAGGACGAAGTCCGTCTACGAATTAAACCCTTGACATTTTGTTATGGATGCAACTTTTCTAAGGCAAAATGTCAAGGGTCAAATTCAGACATGCGATTTACGTTCACTATCGTTCCGTAAATCGCGTCTTCATTTGACCTCTCTATATTACTTTATTATAATTTTAAATTGGACTTTTAAAATACTGCACTATATCTTCTTCTCTTTTAAAAACTGGGCTATCTTTTTAGCAATACACCTGTCCTGGCTATATGAATAACCGGTAGCAAACTGATTTTTATGTACGTTTAGAATTTTATAGCCTGCGAGTTTATCCAGTGACTTTTTGGTACCCTCGCGTTTTTCATTTATCCATGCGCAAACTCCCCTTGGCGTATCTATGCTATTTGGGCTGTTGTGGAAAAAGTTCAACACCTTCAAATCAATCTTATTTGTTATAATCTTATTCAGATTAATTTCTTGTTTTGCTGATATTTTATTCATTGTCATTGTCTTTACCCTTAAATAACTTTATAAATGCCTTCACGACCTTCGGGTCAAACTGTGTTCCGCCATATCGGGATAATTCCCTAACTGCCTCGCTCATAGTCTTAGCCTTTCGGTAGGGCCTTTTGCCTATCATAGCCTCTAACGCATCGGCAACCGCAATAATCCTGGCTCCTATGGGTATTCTATTTCCCTTAAGCCTTGAGGGATATCCTGTGCCGTCGTATCGCTCGTGATGATGCAGGATTATAGGGATAACGGGCTTAAGTATCTGAAGCGGTTTAATCATCTGGGCTAATCTTATCGGATGCTGTTTCACTATTTCGAACTCTCTTTTGGTGAGAGAGGTTTTCTTCCTAAGTATATTATCCGGGAGCGCCAATTTGCTCGTATCCGGTAGCAATGCCGCGTAATGCAAATTCCTCATATCTTCTTTTGACATACCGAGTTCTTTAGCGGTCAATAGCACGCTATTCACATAGAAGGTGGAATGGGTATACTTATACGGGGATTTGGATTCCAATATCCTGACCAGCGATTTGATTGCGCCGAGTATAATCCTTTCCTGTTCCAAATAAAGGTGGGCATTCCTTATGGCAATGACCACCTGCTCCGCCAGGGTAGATAGTATCTCCATGTCAAATTTTGTAAAATTGCTTTTGCCGATTTTTCTGGAAACGGTTATTACCCCTACGATTTCCTCCTCTAATAAAGGAACGCAAAGAACTCGCTTCTTAAGTACCGGCATGGCATATTTTGCCACCCTTCCCTGAATTCCCATGCCAACTCTTATATAATTTGGAAAAAACCTCTTTGAAAAAGTTCCGATTTGGCTTTTTGTGAGCAATTTTGTTTTTGATTTATTCATAAGCATTATTGAGCACGCGTCTGCCTGCAGAATCTGCATGCAGAACCGCGCTATCCTGGGCAGGAGTTCCTCTATGTCTAATGTCGAACTGATAAGCCTGTGTAGAGTATGCACCGTGGATAACGCTACAGCGCGCGGCCTTATTGTATCGTATAATTTATTAAGCTCCAGTTCTTTCTGGACATCATCGATTAAGACCTCAATAAATACGGGTAAAAATGAGGATATTTGCTTACTCAGTTCTTTTCGGACATTACAAACTCCGATAGCGCCGTATGTTCGAGCCCCCCTGGTTATAGGAAACAACATGCAAAGTCTATTCTTATACCTGCAACGTAACTGCAGTATGTTAGATATCTTCTTCTCCTGTGCGGATTCTAAAAAAAGTCTTAAACAGCTCCTCATCATTTTTTTCTTGCAGGTGGTATCGCATTCCATAATCTTAAAATCGGCCTTTGAATCTGAGCGGAATAAAAACCAGTTCAGGTTTCCAAATAAATTGTCAAAGGCTTTCTTTTCTCTCTCCCAGAAAATACTTTCACTGAATTTTTTAAAAAAATCTCTTCGGTAATTTTTAGACATATCTAAACCTTCTCAATGGGGTCAAATAATTTCTTATATTCTTCTATAGCATACCTATCCGTCATACCGGCGATATAATCGCAGACAACCCGGTAGGAATCCTCCGTCTTAAGCCTATTTTGCGTGCCGTAAGGAAGCTGTTCGGGTTTTGAAATATATGCCTTAAAAAGCTCCGTTATGAATCTTTTCGCCTTATCGGACATCCTGATAACCTTATAATGGTTGTATAAATTTTTATTCAAAAAATCCTTCAGGGGTTTTTTCTCTTCTTTCATTCGCTCGCTGAAAGAGACTACTCGGTTTTTGCAGCCTCGCACATCGTCAATGGTCTTTATTCCAAAATTTTCTATATTGTGCTCGGAATTGGCGATTAAGTCTCTGACCTGTATATCTATTAAAGTCCTTACAATCTGATATTTTACAATTTCTCCGCTAATTTCGGTGTTTTTCGAAATAAAATCATCGGATATTCTACGCCACAGGTCAATCTTATTTAAATCGGGGATATTTATTAAGTGAGAGGTTATACCATCATCCAGGTCATGGGTATCATAGGCTATCTCATCCGCAATATCAACCACCTGTGCCTCAAGTGTCGGCGAGCTATCAAGTTCAAACGCTGGGTTAGATAAGTTTTGCTGGTTAAAAGCAGTAATATGCTTTGCTATGCCTTCTCTTACCTCCCAGGTAAGATTCAAGCCTTTAAAATTAGGGTATCTCTCTTCCAGGAGATCTACCACTCTTAAACCCTGAATATTATGGTTAAAACCTCCGTGGTCACTCATAAGGGTATGCAGCATTTCTTCTCCCGCATGGCCAAAAGGCGGATGTCCGATATCATGGGCAAGGGCTATTGTCTCTGCGAGGTCTTCGTTTAGCCCAAGCGCCCTGACTATGGATTTAACTATATGCACCACTTCGAGGGTATGGGTTAGTCTTGTCCTGTAATAATCGCCTTCGTGGTTGACGAAAACCTGGGTTTTGTATTCCAGCCTTCTAAAAGCGGTGGAATGAACAATTCTGTCTTTATCCCTTTGATAAACCATCCTGAATTCATGCTCAGGTTCGCTATGAACACGACCCCTGGAAAATCTGCTCTTCATAGCATAAGGAGCCAGCAATTCCTCTTCCCTTGCTTCAAGCGCTTTTCTTTTTATCATATTCTCGCTTTAAGTTCTTGTAAAGTTCGCTCAATGACTGGGAAATGACCTTTGTAGAAGAGATAACGCTCATAAAATTCGTATCACCGTTCCATCTGGGAACGATATGGAAATGCAGGTGCCTGCTAAAACCTGCACCGCCTGTCCTGCCAAGGTTTAAGCCTATGTTAAATCCGGAGGGTTTAAGGGTTTTTTTAAGAACCGATACGCTCTCTTTAATAAGCGCTATAATATCCAGGGCTTCTTTGCTAGAGAGCAGGTTGAAACTAGCGATATGCCTATAAGGGGCTATCAATATATGCCCGTTATTGTAGGGATAAATATTAAGCATCGAAAAACAATATTTATTCCTATTTATTATAAAATGGGTTTTATCCTGCCTTGAACTCTTTTGACAAAAAATGCATCTCGTTTGTTTTTGTGTATTCTGTATGTATCTGTCTCTCCAGGGCGCCCAGAGTCTATCCATATTAAATCTCGCGAGTTTAAAACCTTATTATTTCTCCAGTTATTTTACTATTGACCTCTAAAATACCATAGGAATTAAAAAGGGCAAAAACCTTATCAGTCGGACTTCCTGGATTAAAAAAAAGTATGTTGTCCTTAACCTGATTAAAGGCATTGTGGGTATGCCCGAATACTATGGCATCCACGCCCTTAAACTCATTTTTTATACGCTCTACTATAGTCTGAGGTGAGCCTGAGCCGTGTATAAGCCCGATTTTAAATTTTCCCACGTTTATTATGCCTTTATCCGGCAGGGTATTCCTAAGAACATCTGAATCCATATTGCCCTTTACCGCTTTCACCTCTTTATGAGAAGAGAGTTTTTCAAGGAAGGCTTCTTCTAGTATATCGCCTGCATGCAGTATCAGGTCTATGCTGTCTATAATCTTATAAATTGCTGAGGGTATATCTTCGGCGGCTATCGGTATATGCGTATCTGCAAGCACTAAGATTCTCATTATATTATTATTAATACAAACACATTAAGTAAATCTACACTTAAGCCCAAGTTTACGAATGAGCATAAGACCCATCCTTTAAAGGAAGGGGATGGTCTATCCCGCTGGATAAGGAGCCTAAGCTCACACTCTTATGAGGCGAGATTTTTCCGTAAGACGCTCCTATGCGAGCCCCTTTAATCCTACAAGGATAGCCCTTCCTATACCTCTTAAGGAAGGGACCAAGGGGTTGGGGGTGCTTATAGGAAAAACCGAGCCGAATGTGACGAGCACCGCAAGCGAAGAAGTAAATTGGGCTTAAAGTTATTGTCCATCTTATCTTATCCATCGCAACACATTTATTGCGTTTGTATTAGTTGGGGTTTGCCGTATAATTCTAACAGAAGGTTAAGTTGCGCAATGCTCCATAAGGCTATTTTTTCCTGTTTTGCGAGCAATTTGGTCGCAATCTCGGGTTCCTGCAGGCTAATTAATACCCTTTTATTGAAATTCTTATATATATCCTTTTCTCTTGTAATCCACTGCGTAAACCTTTCCTCGGACAGCGCATCCTCTGCAAGGAAGAACAGCCAATTCCTTGCTTTTGAATTCGCCGCAATCCTGTATCCTCTTTCATCCACTTGTCTTGGATAAATCACGTCAAATCGGGGCAGTATAAACCTCTGCCCGGAGAACTCTATCATTTCGTCGTCAAAGAGTTTAAATAATTCCACAAGTCTGTCCAGGGCGCTCTTTTCATTTTCACTTATAAAATTATCCAGCATATGAGTGCTTTTATAGGCGAAAAAGCCTTTACCGTCCATATAAAAATTTTTATAAGGCGATTCCTTAACCGCGTAAACTGAACTAATCCATAACTTAAATAATCTCTGATTAAACTTGTATAAAACGCCGAATTTTGTAAGGAAGTCATTCTGTACCAGCGCCTTAAGCAACCTGCTTATCTCGGTTTCGCTTCTTTTCATAAGACTGGCTAAAGTTGCTGCTTTATTATTATTGGAAAGATGGAGGAAGATTTGAAAATAAAGCTCGAATTTTTTCTCTTCCCTTAATTTATACAGCGTGTTCGATAGATATTGATTCAATATTCCGTTCGAATTAAATACAAGATCTTCCAGCGCTTTGATTATTAACTCATTATGCGTAATAGAAGACCCGTACATCTTTACAAATTCCATAAGTTTTAAGCAGATGGTGTTTAGATAAAAAGGGTTCCCCTCTGTTAGGCTTATTATAAAATTTTTGTAGCTATCTTCCAGAGTTAGACCGTTACATTTTTTATCTATATAACCTCGACTGGTAGAATAGTCAAAGGGTTCAAGTTCAATGATTTCAAAATTACAGAATAGAAACGACAGTTTCTCGCTTATTATCTTTTTTGCGTCATTAACGCTGGAGCTGGATACAATGTACATCACATCTTTTTCTACTGAAATCTTCTTCCCTAAAATTTCAAAGGGAAATTTGATTGAAAAACCAGCTAATTTCTGAAATTCCTCAAGTATTATAACTATGGGCCTATTGATTTCAGATTTTGCACACTCCAAAACACTAAACAACCTTTCATAAGTGGCATCAAAATCCGATGCTTCCAAGAGCCTAAACAGGTCGCTTACAACGCCTTGAGTCTTTGGAAGACAGGACTTAAATTTATTAAGCAAAATCTGACTATCTAAAGGATATAAATTGTTGAATTCCTCTGCCTTGGATAAAAAACCGGATAAAAAAGAACTTAAGAATTTCATTATAAATTCTTTTAATGAATTTCCCCTTACCTCAAGATAAAAAAATAGAAATTTTTTGTTGTCAGCGTTAGTTAAAAAATGCTTTAGGAGTGAGGTTTTCCCGGAAAGAGGCGGCCCCAGTAATGCCGTATTCTGCCTGAATCCGCTACTTAAGCAGTCCAATTTTTTATTCAGTTTAGATACGATATCTATTCTTCCGAAAAATTCTTCGCCTAATACCGGATCAGTGAAATTCATAGAATTTAGCTGCATGTTGAACAGGAACTTGACGAACAACTTGAGCAGTTTTTCGAAGAAACGCTCGATGAAACATCCTTGCCTTTAAGCGCAAGCCCAAAGACAGAAAATTTTTTTGATACATCGAAACTGGCGCAGCCCGGGCATTCTAACTGCTCTTTTAACTCATAACTCCTGATGAGTCTTTCAAAAATCTTACCGCAGTCTTTACATTCAAATTCGTATATGGGCATATTAAGGTAAAAAATAAAATGGATTTTGGGGTTTACTGCCTTTTCTTATCTCGAAATGGAGATAACTGTTTTTAGCCCCATTGATTTTGCCAACTCTTGCAATGAAAGCGCCTTGGTTGACAAGGTCTCCTTCTCTTACAAGGATATCGGAATTATTTGCATAAAGAGTAAAAAAACCGTCTTCGTGGTCCAGGATTACCGTATGACCAAAATATTTCAATAATTTTGCCAACTGTTTTTTATCGGACCTCTTAGGACTGTCAGAATTTTTATCAAGCAATGTTGTGAATATCACTCTACCTTGTCTTGAAGCCAAAACATAAGATTCATCGCCGGGGGGCTGAATATCTATACCATTGCTCATATATTCCCTGTCCCTTATTCCGTAAAAAGCTACAACCCTTCCTTTTAGTGGCCAGATGAAATCGTTTTCAACGTAGTGATGTGGAATATCACTGCTTGTATAGGTATTCTTTTTAACAATGGGGCTAGAAGATGCACAACCAGCTAAATTTACTAAACATATAAAAAAAATCAGCAACAACAAAATATTCTGCTCTCCCCTGATGCCTTTATTTATTATTTCACAGTGAACTGTCAACCGTGAACTGTCAACTAACCTGGAGCGGGTGATGGGACTCGGCGCCGCTCGCCCTAAGTTAGCTGATAGCAAATGGGTTATGGCAAAAAAACTTTCGCTCTTAACCATTTGCAATATGCTATTTGCAATTTGCCAGAATCTGGAGCGGGTGATGGGACTCGAACCCACGGCATTCAGCTTGGGAAGCTGACGTTCCACCACTGAACTACACCCGCATTTAATATTTAGTAAACTGTTTAAACTCATTATACCGCCTTATAATATTCCTGGGTTTAAGATTAAGTAAGGCCTTTACGCCAAGGCCCTCAACGCAATAAGAAGCCATAATTGTACCGTATATAATAGCCCTTTTCAGGGTATTCTCTGATATGGAATTCTGCTTATCAATATAACCCATAAAACCACCTGCAAATGAATCGCCTGCTCCCGTAGGGTCAAATATATTCTCCAACAGAAATGCGGGAACGCTAAAAACAGAATCCTTTGAAAATAGCAAAACGCCATGTTCGCCCTTTTTAATTACAACGCTCTTTGGGCCTAAAGAAAGGATATATCTGGCTGCCTTCTTCAGGTTAGACTCTCCGGAAAATTCCCTTGCCTCTGAATCGTTTATAAAGAATATATCCAATTTTCCTGCAAGCTCCTTTAATTGGCGAGGTTTTTTCTCTATCCAATATCTCATAGTATCGCATGCGATTAATCTTGGCCTATTCATCTGTCTTAAGACATTAAGTTGCAGAGCAGGGTCTATATTCCCCAAAAATAGGTAGGGATAATCTCTAAGGTTTCGCGGTATATCTGGTTTAAAAGAGGAAAAGACATTTAATTCTGTAGAGAGCGTCCGGGGATTATTGAGGTCGAAACTATATTCTCCACTCCATCTGAATGTCCTTCCTTCCTTGAATTGAAGGCCTGTTAGGTCTATCTTTCTTAAATTGAGTTGCTTTAAATAAACTCTAGGGAAATCCGTCCCTACTACTGCAATTAATGAAACCCTGGTAAAAAAACCGGCGCTTATAGAAAAATATGTGCCCGAACCTCCAAGCGCCTCCCTTACGCTGCCAAAAGGGGTTTTTATAGTATCAAGCGCTACAGAACCAACCGCTAGAATCATGGTTATTTAGTTAGCAGTCGGGGAGTTTTTTTATAATATCGACTGCTCATCCTGAGGCCGTAAGGCCGAAGGACCTTTGAGATCCCTCGCTTCGCTCGGGATGAGGGTCGGAAAAACATATAAAAAATACCCCGACCTCCTCATTTAGTCAATAACCCATCCATTGCCTTTAGTGAACAATATACGCCGCACATCGAACAGAAGTCCTCGTTTAAAGAAGCCTTTTTTCTTATGGTTGCAAACTTCTCCGGGTCAATACAGAGCCGTCTCTGGGCAGGCCAGTCTCTTCTTTTTCTTGCCTCGGATATTGCTATATCCTGCTTTATGGCATTCCTTATTCCTTTTGCTACATCCGCTGAATGGGCCGCTATCCGGGACGCAAAAATTCCCTCTTTTACATCATTGCAGGTGGGCAGTCTCAAGTGTTCGGACGGAGTTACATAGCAGAGAAAATCCGCTCCGTAACTTGCTGCAATTGCTCCGCCTATGGCAGAGGTTATATGGTCGTAACCAGGCGCTATATCCGTTACCAAGGGGCCTAATACATAGAAGGGCGCATTATGACACAATCTCTTTTGCATAATTATATTCGCAGGAATCTGGTCGATAGGCACATGCCCCGGCCCTTCTATCATAACCTGCACTCCGTAGTCCTGGGCTTTCTTCGCAAGTTCTCCAAGAAGGATAAGCTCCTGTATCTGAGCACGGTCCGTTGCATCGCTTATGGAGCCTGGCCGCATCCCGTCACCCAGGCTGAGGGTTACATCATACTGCCGTGCGATCTTTAGAATTCTGTCAAAGCAGGAAAAAAGAGGGTTTTCTTTTCTATTCAGTATCATCCATTCTGCCAGAAATGCGCCTCCACGGCTTACTATATCTATGTGTCTTCCTTCCCTGCGCATCCTTGTAATTGTCTCTAAGGTCAAGCCGCTGTGAATCGTTGCAAAGTCTACCCCGTCCTTTGCATGGGATTCGAATGTCAAAATTATATCCTCTTCGGTCATCTTAGAGATATGCCCTTTTCGCTTTACAGCGGTTATTACCGCCTCATATACCGGAACGCTTCCCAGGGGCAGAATTGACCTAGATATTAAACTTCTCCTTATCTTCTTTAGATTGCCACCTGTGCTTAAGTCCATAACCGCGTCTGCGCCTGAGGTAATAGAGATATTTAGTTTTTTTAATTCCACCCTTAAACTGCCTGAATCGGAAGAAGTACCTATATTTGCGTTAACCTTTGTCCTCAAGGTTTCACCTATGCCGCATACCTTCTTAGGCTTATGGAGCTTATTGAAGGGTATGACTATTCTGCCCTGCGCCACTTTATCCCTTATGTATTCAGGCGAGAGGGATTCCTCTCTCGCAACACGGATCATCTGGCTGGTAATCTTTTTTTCTCTTGCTTTTTCTAATTGAGTCATCTCTTGTATTTGGCTATCAGCTGCAACAATTTTTCTTTGAATAACCTTGTGGCTTTACATATATCCCTTGCTTGCATCAAGGCGCGCACCACAGCCACCCTGGATGCGCCTTGTCTTATCACCTCTTCGAGGTTTTCTATGTCTATGCCTCCAATCGCAACAAAGGGAATTTCTATCTGTTGGCTTGCTTTATTAATCGGTTTGAGCCCTATTGGTTTATATTCAGGTTTTGTGGGCGTAGCAAATACCGGGCCAAGCCCGATATAATCTGCATCCCTCTGCTGGGCTAAAAGCGCCTGGTTTAAAGAATGGGTTGATATTCCTATAAGTCTTTTTCTGCCAAGGATTTTTCTCGCAAATTCTATCGGCAGGTCCTCCTGGCCAAGATGACCTCCGTCCGCCTCTATGGCATAGGCGATGTCTATTCTATCGTTTACTATTAAGAGCGAGCCAAACTTTTTTGTAATCTTTCTAAGTTCAAAGCCTATTTTAACTAGCTCTCTTGCTGAGAGTAATTTTTCTCTTAACTGGATAACATCTGCTCCGCCCTTTGCAAGAGATTCTACTATCTCTTTAAGGTCCTTTGATTCTGAAGAAGATCTATCCGTGATGGCATACAGACTAAATTCTCTCATATGCCATTTTCTCAAGATGATAAATCCTAAACCTTATATCTCTAATCTTTTTTGAAAGGTTAATATTATGCGCTCTTGAGAGTTCCTCAAGCACCCTTACTGACTCTTTTGCCCTTTGAATATTTGCAAAAAAGATATCCCGAACACCCATTTTATATCTCTCGTAGGGTAAAATTCTGCCGATATCCCCGGGAGAATTACGGGCTTCGAGTAATTCTAAAAATCCGAAAAGTTTGAGAGTATCACTAAGGCTATGACGCAATTTCCTGAATTCATCTGTCAGGTATTTGTTTTTCAGGACAAATCTCGCAAGGTCCTCGCATACCCTGAGCCCTTCCCTTGAACGGTTTAAATTCGCATCGAGAATCCTGAAAAACCAACTGGAATTAACCCTTTGTCTTCTTAGTCCCATGGCGTATTCTTTCCATAATACCTGTGGTAGAATATCCCTTAAAATAGGGCGTGCTTATTATTTTTCCGCCGTATGAACTTACAAATTCTCCGCCCACAATCCGCTTAAGGTTCCAGTCCCCCCCTTTTACCAGAAAATCCGGTTTTATGGCCTTTATCAACTTTAAGGGGGTTATCTCATTGAATATGACCACATAATCCACCGCTCTAAGCGAAGATAGCGCCTCTGCCCTTTCCCTCTGTTTAAATATAGGCCTATCCGTTCCTTTTATTTTTCTTACAGAGGAATCGCTATTTATTCCAACTATTAAAATATCCCCCTTATTTTTGGCTTCCTTAAGGTATCTTATATGGCCGGGGTGAAGTATATCAAAACAGCCATTGGTAAAAACAATCCTTTTGTGTTTTTTTCTCAAAAATGCCACAATGCTTTTTAGTCTTCTTAGGCTTAGTATCATAAAAACCGCGCTATTTCTTTGGCACAGACTCTTCTATCAACTGACAAAGTATATGGCCTATCAAGATATGGGCTTCCTGGATGCGAGGAGTGTCTAGTGAGGGGACTTTTATGGATAGGTGCGCTATTCGTGCCAGCCTTCCGCCATTTTTCCCTGTAAGGGCTATTGTGCTTATCCCTCTTAAGCGTGCGGCTTTAACGGCCTCGATCACATTTCTTGAATTTCCGCTTGTGGAAATACCAATAGCAACATCCCCTTTTTGTCCAATTGCCTCAAGTTGCCTGGAAAAGGACCTGTTAAAGTCATAATCGTTACTTATGGCGGTTAGTAAGGAAGTATTGGTAGTTAACGATATGGCTTGAAGCGGTTTCCTGTCCCGGTAAAATCTGCATACCAGCTCGGTTGCAATATGCTGGCAATCAGCTGCGCTGCCACCGTTTCCGAAAAGGATAACCTTATTGCCTCTTTCCAGGCAGCATTTCAATATCTTAACCGCCTTTAAAATAGCAGGTATCTCTTTTTCGATAAGCGCCTTTTTTACACTGCAACTATCTTCTATAATGCGTGCGATTTTTTCTCTCATGGTCTAACCAAAAAATACCTTTGCGATTTCGTACAGCTCCAGGTCCACTGTTTTCAGTTTACAGACTGCGCTGCTTAAGGGAACGTCTACGATTTTACTGCCCTGAAGACTCACCATATAACCGAACTTGTTCGCCATCACCAACTCGACCGCCTTAACGCCGAAGCGGGTTCCCAACACCCTGTCAAATGCAGAGGGAGTTCCGCCTCTCTGGATATGCCCGAGAACGGTTACGCGTGTTTCGTATCCGGTCTTCTGTTCAATGAGTTTAGCCAGCGTGTCTCCTATCCCTCCGAGCCTCACATGACCGAATTCATCGAGTTTTTCCTCCTGAGTTATCAAATCTTTATCGCTGAACTTGGCGCCTTCTGACACAACAACGATGCTGAAGGTCTTTCCCCTGTCATGCCTCTTTTTTATTAGGCCTACGACTTGCTCAAGGTCAACGGGTATCTCTGGTATTAGAATAATATCAGCTCCTCCGGCAATTCCTGCCTCAACTGCAATCCAGCCTGCATGCCTGCCCATAACCTCTACCACCATAATCCTGTGATGGCTCTCCGCAGTTGTGTGTAATTTGTCAATGGCCTCAGTAGCAGTATTTAACGCGGTGTCAAAACCAAATGCATAATCGGTACAGGAGAGGTCGTTATCTATTGTCTTTGGTATACCTACTATCTTAAGGCCCTCCTTAAAGAGCTTATCCGCAACGCCAAGGGTATCTTCCCCTCCCACAGCAATAAGGGCATCCAACTTTAGCAACTTATAATTTTCAAGCACCTTTTTTAAATCTGATTCCTTTTTATAGGGATTCGTGCGCGAGGTTCCAAGTATCGTGCCTCCCTTAGGAAGTATCCCGGAAACAGACTGAAGGTTTAAAATCAAAGTATCGTTTTCGATAAGCCCCTTCCATCCGTTCTTTATACCAATTACCTCCATATTACATTCTATAGATTTTCTGACAACTGCTCTTATTACCGGATTTAAACCGGGGCAATCGCCGCCGCCAGTTAAGATACCAACCCTCTTAATCATTTATACGTTACCCCCCTCCTGTTCTTAGGCCTTGAAGTCATATGCCCTGAAAGGCGTGCTCGATCCTTCAGGTTTTTCCTTCTGCAGCTCCCTTTGGACTATCTTTGTGACATGAATTTTTACAACTATCTGCTCCTCCACTCCAAGCATCTCCTGAACCTTTGTCTTTATGAGGTTTTGAATCTTTTCTGTGGCATCCGGAATATTTACATCTGCCCAAAGAGTAATGCGGCAGGATATATCAATCCCCTTTCTTGTAGCCTTTACATATGAGCGCAGCTCCTTGATCTCGTTTAAATGGGCGGATACCCGTTTTATAAAATCCTCTATTGCCGAAAGGGATATGGTAACCTGACCCTCAGGATTTAAGAATGCTATGGTTCTCTCGCGCTGAAACTTCATAAGCGCAAGCCTTGCCACGGAAAGGCTTATAAATATCATAAGCAATCCTATCCCTCCGGATGTAAGCCAGAGATTCGGGATGCTGCGGATATAATCAAAAACAACTGTCAAGTCTATTATCTCTTTTAAATGCAAGGCATAGGCGATAAGCAGAGAGCCAAGCATTATAAAGACAAAGGTATAAAATGCTAAAACAATACCGCTGAATATGCTCATAAACATTCCCCTCCTAACTATTCTTTTTAATTGTTTTGACCTCTTTTATATCCACATTTACCTCTACAGGATTAAGACCTGTCATCTGCTCTATAGCGCTTTTTATACTCTCCTGCACCTTAAGCGCCATAAGCGGAATATTAGAGCCATATTCTACTATTATAGATATGTTAACCTTGACATCGTTCTCGTAGGATTCGACTCTAACTCCCTTATTAAATATAGGGCCGCCTAAAACCAATTCAAAAAAGTTGGGGATAAAACCCTTTTCCACGCCCAATACGCCCTTGACTTCCTTTGAGGCAATTGCGGCTATCTGAGCTATCACGTTATTGTGTATCTTTATAACGCCCATCTCTGTCTTTTTGTCTTTTTCTGACATTTAACTTCCCTCCGTTTCCTCCAGCAATGTCTCAATGAAATTAGTATCTATCTGACCTCTTAAAAATAGGGGGTTATTGACTATCTTTCTATGCAAGGATATTGTAGTTTTAACAGGTTCTATAACAAATTCGTCTAAGGCCCTCTGCATTATCCTTATGGCCTCCTGCCTTGTCTTACCGTAGGCTATAAGTTTTGCAATCAGGGAATCATAGTGAGATGGAATAGAGTAGCCGGTGTATATGTGCGTGTCAATTCTAACGCCGTTCCCGCCCGGCAGATGCAGTGTTTCTATCTTACCGGGGGATGGTATAAAATTATTGCTTGGGTCTTCTGCGTTAATACGGCATTCGATTGCATGGCCGGTTAATTTTATATCATCCTGATTAAATGTCAGTCTCTCGCCTGCGGCTATCTTTATCTGTTCTTTTATCATATCAATGGAGGTTACCATTTCCGTTACCGGATGTTCCACCTGGATTCTCGTGTTCATCTCCATAAAGTAGAAATTGTGGTATTTATCCAGAAGAAATTCCACTGTTCCTGCATTTACGTAATTACTTGCCTTTGCCGCCCTTATTGCCATATCGCCGATTTTCTTTCTTAACTTCTGATCTATCCCGGATGAAGGGGATTCCTCCAAAAGCTTTTGATGCCTCCTTTGTATCGAGCAATCCCTTTCGCCAAGATGTATAGTGTGCCCGAATTTATCCGCGAGGATTTGGAATTCTATATGGCGGGGATTTTCAATATACTTCTCGATGTAAACATCCGGACTGCCGAATGCCGCCTCTGCCTCTGTCTGCGCCGCAATAAGCGCGCCCTGAAGGCTTATATCGTTATGGGCGATACGCATTCCCCTTCCGCCTCCACCTGCTGCGGCCTTTATTATGACAGGATATTTCAGCCTTTTGGCGGTCTTCAGCGCTTCTTCCTTATTTTTTATTATACTGAAACTTCCGGGTATAAGGGGCAGGCCCGCCTTGCGCATTGTCTCCTTGGCAGCCATCTTATCTCCTAAAAGCCGTATGTTCTGCGGGGTCGGGCCAATAAACTTTATGTTGCATTCTTCGCATACCTCGGCAAAATGGGCGTTCTCTGCCAGAAAACCATAACCCGGGTGAATAGCGTCCACATCCGTTATCTCTGCGGCGCTTATTATATTAGCAATCTTTAGATAACTGTTATTTGAGGGGGCTGGACCTATGCATATAGCCTCATCGGCATATTTTACGTGCAGGGAATCCCTGTCAATGTCTGAATATATTGCGACAGTCCTTATGCCCAGTTCTTTACTTGTCCTTATTATGCGTATGGCTATCTCGCCGCGATTTGCTATTAAAATTTTTGAAAACATTTTAAACTGGCTCGACTAAGAACAGCGTTTGTCCAAATTCAACCGGGTCTCCGTTTTCAACCAAAATCTCTTTTATGGTTCCCTTTACCTCGGATTTAATCTCGTTCATAAGCTTCATTGCCTCTATTATGCAGATGACCTGACCGTTTTCAATAATATCCTCTTTTTTGACGTACGCTGGGGACTCCGGAGACGCCGCGCTGTAGAAGGTGCCCACCATTGGCGCTTTTATCTCAATCAATTTTGAAATTTCTATCTCTTCTTTCTGGGATGACTTAGCCTCTCTTGGCTGCAGCCTGCGCTCGATTAAGATTTCACCCCCTGATAAATCGGTTGTTTTAGGTTCTTTTTTTAACCTTATCTTAAAACCGTCTTTTTCGATTTCTAACTCGCTCAGATTATTCTCATTCATGAGATTTATCATATCCTTAATCTCTTTTATGTTCATATTAACCCCCTAACCTTAAAAACCAGTGTTTAATAAAGAACAATATCTTATCAGACACCGGACAAACTTAAGATTAACACCTAGAAACATATTCTCCTGTCCGCGTATCTACCTTTATTATATCCCCGTTTTTAACAAAAAGCGGCACAAGGATATTTGCGCCGGTCTCAAGGACAGCATTCTTTGAGTTGCTTTTAGCTGAATCGCCTTTTAAGCCGGGCTCGGCATATTCCACTTTTAGTTCGACGAATATGGGTACGTTTACCTCCAATAGTCTCCCTTCGCAGAAACGGCCTGAGACCTCAAGGTTTTCCTTTAAGAATTTAATCGAATCACCCAAATCCTTATCGTCAAGGATTAGTTCTTCGTAAGTTTCATGCTCCATAAAATGATAGGATGTGCCTGCCTTATACAAAAATTGAAGGGTTTTCTCCTCTATGAATGCATCCTCGAGCTTTTCGCCTGCCCGGAAGGTTCTTTCGATTATAGTCTTTTGTTTCAGGTTTCTAAGCTTGGTTCTTACAAAGGCTCCTCCCTTACCTGGTTTTACATGCTGAAATTCCACAATAGTATAGAGCTCTTTGTCCAATTTTATTGTCATGCCGTTCTTGAACTCATCTGTTGAAATCATCGCTTAACACCTCGCATCCTGTTTTTGTCACAACCACCATATCCTCTTTCCTGAAACCTGCCTCATTAGGAATATATACGCCGGGCTCTATGGTAAATACCATATTCTCTCTTAGAAAATCCTTATTGTCCTTTGAAATCTTCGGAAGCTCATGAACCTCAAGGCCTATGCCATGGCCTAAGGAGTGGCCAAAAAACCTTTCCAATCCCTTGGTCCTTAAAAAAGCGCGCACCCTTAATTCTATATCAGAAATCCTTGTCCCCGGACGGATTTGCTCAATAGCCAGTTTCTGCGCGTCGAGGAGGATATTATATACTTCTTTATAACGCGGATTAATTCTACCTAATGAAAAAATGCGTGTCAAGTCTGTATTATATCCCGAAAGCCTTACGCCGAAATCTATTAAAATCGAATCATTTTTTTTTATAACTCTTTTCGTTACAATAGAATGTGGCATTATAGAATTAGCGCCCGATGCCACGATTGTCTTAAACGCTGTATCGTCACCGCCATTGGTTCTTATAAAATAGTCTATCCTTGCGGCATATTCCTTTTCGCTGAGGCCTGAACGCAGATTTCTCCTAATAAAATCCAAGCAAGAGAGTGCAACCTTGAGAGCTTTTTTTATTATAACCAATTCTTCCTGCGTTTTCACCTTCCTTAAATTCTCAACCAGGTTAACTGCAGGAATAAGTTTTACTCTTTTTATAAGCTCCTTTAGCCTTCTATATTCTTCGTAGGACAGGCTTCCTGATTCAAAAGCAAGTCTTTTTATTTTCGACTCATCACATAAAACAGAAATCTCTTTTAGGGAAGAGCCTCTGGTCTGAATTATCCTGAAGTCCTTTAGTTCCTTTTTAGCCTGGACAATATATCTAAAATCGGTCAGAAAAAATTTCTCTTTATCGCAGGTTAAAAACAGCCTTGATTCAGAACCGCTGAATCCGCTTAGATAAGAAACATTAGGCTCCTTCGTAACAAGAATACCGTCGAGGCTTTCCCTTTTTAATCTCTCGCTGATTAAACCTATCCGGTTATCCATTTTTTAAAAATTCAACTGCACCCAGAAGCGCCAGAATATAACTATTCTTTCCAAAGCCGCAGATCTGGCCCTTTGCCACCGGCGCAATGAGAGATTTCTGCCTGAATTCTTCCCTTCCGTAGATATTTGAAAGATGAACCTCGATGCAGGGTATATTAACTGCCTGAATTGCATCCCGTATTGCTATACTGGTATGGGTGTAAGCAGCGGGGTTTATTATTATTGCGTTAAATTTGCCCTTTGCCCTTCCTATTGTATCTACTATTTCACCTTCATGGTTAGACTGCACAATCTTTAGCGTGATTTTGTTTTTTCTGGCTATCTTCATTAAAGAGCTGTTTATCTTTTCTATCGTGTCGAATCCGTAAATCTGGGGTTCTCTCTTTCCGAGCAAATCCAGATTAGGACCATGGATTACAAGAATCCTTTTCATAAAGACCCTCCTTTGCAACCGCTAAATCGCAAAATTTGTAAACGCCAAAACGCAGAAGTTTTTCTTTGCACCTCTGCGCCTGCCTAGCGGCAAGGCCGCTGGCTTTTGCGGTTCCTCAAACTATCAGTCCATCTTTGCCTCTTCAATGAGCATTATGGGTATTCCGTCCTTTATGGGATATTTCCTTTTACATTTTGTGCAGACTATCCAGTTCTCTTTTAACTCCACGGAAACCTTGCAGACAGGGCAGGCTAATATATCCAGCAATTCTTTATCTATCATCGCATCCTCCTCCTATGAGCACGCAATTTATGGAACGAAGTGAACATAAGTTGCTGTGCGAATTGGACCCTTGACATCGAAGATGTCAAGGGTAAATTCAGACATATCCCGAATGGAGCCACTTCGTAAGAATAATTTCGGGATCCCGAAGTTAGACTTTGAAGGGTAACCACATTCGGGACAACTTATGTCATTCCATTCCATAAGTTGTGTCTTCATTTATAATCTTCTATATTGTTTATCCCCCATAAAAAACATATATACCACTCCGCCTATCAGGCTAACTATTATTGTTATGCATAGATAAAGCAATGAGATAGAAAATGCTATTGTTGGGCTGATTATCTTGCGCAAGAAATAGACAAAGGCGCCCTCCCTTACTCCAATGCCATTTATAGAGGGCAACATACTGATCACCGCAGAGAGCGGCACAACCCAAAACAAGTCCTTTAGTCCCAGCGGAAGGTTCCCATCTATAGATTTTCCTAATATAAAAAAGACCAAAACCGTCAATAACTGAATAAAGAAAGAAACTATTAAAGCCTTAAAAAGCAGTGGCCTAGACTTCTTGTAACTATTTATCGACTCATATGCCTTTTTCAATTTATCATTTAATTTAAGGGGAGCGAGAAATTTCAGGATAAATGAAAGCGTTTTGGCAAAATTTCGGTTAAAAAGAAAGAACAATAAGAATAAGACTAAGAATATGACAACCCCCCCCAGCGTAACCGCAACCCTATCTTCCCTCGCCTCTCTGATAAAAATAATGCCTAAGCCCATAAAAAATATCAAGGCGGTTATACCTATGAGCCTGTCCACAAAAACCGTGGTATAGGAGGATAATTTTTTATTCGTGGATTTAGATGCATAATATCCCTTTGCCAAATCGCCGCCGATAGAGGAAGGCAGGAAGTTATTAAAAAAATGACCTATAAAAGTTAATTTTACCGCCTGTATAAAGGAAAGTGAAATTTCCTGAGCACCCAGGAGAAGTTTGAACCTCCAGGAAATTAACGCTAATATCAATATAAATATAAAAAAGGACAAAATAAAAAAAAATTTATGTAAATTTATAAGGAGGCTGGGTATCTTACCCAGTTCGTTCCTCATCATAAATAATAACAGATAAATAGCTAAGGCGCTTATTATAATTCTTATTATTAAAAATAAACTCTCTTTTTTTAACATATTATTAAAATATTAGGTAAGTGGAGCCCCTCGGCCTATCCCTCGCAACTTGGCTCGCCTCGTGCCGAGGCAATAGAACGCATGGCACTCGGTGCCGAGGCGGGATGGTGAGTCCTTCGACTCGTGGTTCGACTTACGCTCACCATTCCCTCTAACA
>CAZDNS010000030.1:0-18570 GCA_964506845.1 uncultured Planctomycetia bacterium
CAGCGATTTTTATTGTCGGATGCGCCAGATACAGTATCGGCTATGACATAAAGACCCCCGAAACCTTAAGTGCCTCTGCCAAAACTGTGGCAATTGTTTTATTTTCGGACGAAAGACCGCCTGAAGAACGCGATGGTTTAACGGATGAGCTGTTTTCTTTTAGTTCAAGGGACTCTCAGTTTGATAAGGAGGTGCGCGTTGCCATAACTTCGCTTTTAAAGGAGGAATTAGGCTCTCGCGGTGTAAGGGTTTTTATAATTAAAGACATAGAAGATTTAGCCGAATTTGATTATATACTGAAAGGAAGGATAGTTCATTTTCAAACAGTTATGAAGCCCTCAAAATCAACCCTGGTGCCGTACTTAGGGGCTGTTTCGACCATATGGGCGGAGGATAAATTTCTTACCGTAATTACAATTGATGCCGAGTTATTAGACAGGAATAATAACCAAATATTCAAAAAGGCGTTTAATATTTCCGGAGATATAAAGCTCAGGACAGGGATATTAAGCGTCAAACGTTTAGGACGGGGGTTAAACTATAAACTGAAACTGCTAAACCTTGGCCTTTCCGATGTGCTTGCTCAGATAAGGGAAGAGGTGTTAAAGGACATACAAAAAGATGGCAGAATCCCTGTAAAGCCTGGGATGAATGAAGAGAATTCTCCAAAAGGTATTCCTAAGCCAACGAGGCAGGTTTTATAAATAAGTCTAAAAAACTAAAATGGAATTTTTTATCCTCGGCTCTGGCACAGGCGAACCCTCTTTAAAACGCTCGTCCACCTCAATATTAGTTAAGGCCGATAAAATAAAGATACTCCTGGATATCGGGCCAGGGACCTTAAGGTCATTCTTGAAGCTCGGGATTGATTACTACGACATTGACTATGTGTTCTTAAGTCATTTCCATCCCGACCATGTGCTTGAGTTGCCATATTTATTGTTTCTCTACAAAAATAAAAAGCCAAAAAGGCGAAAGTCTCTTAATATTATTGGCCCTAAAGGGTTAAAAAAATTCTACAAAGGGCTTATTTCCACGTATGGGGATTACATAGAGGGAGGCTATCCATTAAAACTGACTGAAATTTTTTCTGACAATCTCAAATTTAAGTCTTTTGGCGTACAGAGCCTTCCGCTTTTACATACCGAAAACTCTATCGGCCTTAGGTTTGAATTTTCAAATGGAAGGGTCGCGGTATATACAGGTGATACCGATTACTGCGAAAACCTCATCAAGATTTCAAGGGGCGCTAACTTGTTATTTATCGAATGCTCATTGCCGGACGCTCTTAAGACCGACGGCCATATGAGCCCCTCACTTGTAGCGCAGGCGGCAACTAAGGCTAACGTAAGCAAGGTAGTCTTAATACATATGTATCCAATATGCGAAAAATTTGATATAATTAAACAAGTAAAAAAGGGTTTTAATAAGGAAGTGCTGATGGGCTCGGACTTAATGAGTATTACATTTTAGTTTCTATAGTGCTTTGTCAAATAAATACCACTATGATAACAGCGATTAAGAGAACGATTACAGAGATAAATTCCTCGTCAATAATCGCTGTAATCTTTTTAAAAATCGCTGTAATCAATACAAGTGTCATTTTGTAGACGTTTCACTATATGAAGAAAAATAATCTTAGCATCCTATTTGCCGTAATCATCGGTATTATTCTTGGAATGTCCTGGTATTTATTCGGGATTTTTTTTTCAGATAAAACCGAGAATCCCTTCAGGGTAAATCCTCTATTTGGCATACTTATCGGGATATTGATATCAGTAGGAGCGGTTATCTACTGGAAGAGAAAATAATTCACCACGCTCCTGCGCGGAGGGGCGTGGTTTGCCCTTATCTAAGCTCTTTTTTTAAACCTGTTATGAAAGGGTTTTATTCAGAGATACCTGTAAAGGTAAAACTGTTTATCAAAAGGCCCGGAACGTAAAATGCGCCAAATGACTGGAAGGGGTCTCCGGTAAGCGTTCTTTCCCTTGAAACCGTCTCAATATTCGAAAAGGCATTAAGCATACTCTCTGTAAACCTTAAATTTTTTACTGGAAATTTTAATTTACCATCTGCTACAAAAAATGTCCCATCGCGCGTGAGGCCGGTCATCAGCGCAGTCTTTGGCTCAAGCAAGCCATTTATATAATGAAACCGGCTTATATAAATTCCGTTATCCAAGCTCTTTAGCATTTCCTCAAAGGTAATTTTGCCTGGCATTATAGAAAGATTAGCGCAAAGGGGCCCTTCGTTAGAATCAAGAAATCCGGCATGGCCTGAGGTTTGCTTCTCATATATTGAACCATAATAGGTATCATACACCACATCTTTTGCTGTTCCATTTTCTATAAGTTCTATGCGTCTTTTTGGCGAACCCTCAAAGTCAAAGGGTATTATGAAACCGTCCCCTTCCAATCCGTCATCATATATGGTAAGTTTTTCAGACATTATTTTTTGGCCAAATCTACCGTATAAAAAACTCCTTTTTTCAAAAAGGCTTTTTGCGCCAAAACCGATATATCCTAACCATTCAAGCAAGTCAGCCACTGCCTGCGGTTTGAGTATTACCTTATATTTCCCCAAAGGGATAGACCTTGGTTGGCTTGGTAGGGTACATTTTCTTTTTGCCTCTTCCAGCAATTTATTCAAGTCCAATCTGTTTATATTCCTGCTTAAAAAGGAACTAAACCCGCTAATATTATTAATCTTTGTCAGAATCTTTGCATAAATAAAACTCAATGGCTGGTATAGAGAAAGCCCCCTTGAATTAGAAACTGCCAGAGTATCTTCTCCGAGAACTATTGAGCCGGAAATGTTTAGGTTGTCCTTTTTTTCTGCCAGGGTTTTTTTAAGGTGGCTAAAATTTTCAAAAATCAGCGACTCAGAGATAGCGTATGTTGGAATTGAAAGAGAGGGCTCCCAGGGGTTTACCAGAAAGGTTTTATAATATGGATTTTTTTTAGAGTGTTTTGCGATGTCTATAGCCTTATTCAGGGAAAATTTCAGCCTTTCCTCATCGAGCGTTTCAGATACAGCCAGGCCGATTTTTTTATCAACAGATACCTTTATATAAACTTCTATATCCTCTGCTGAAACAGTTTCACGTATAGAGAAGGACGAAAATCGGTTAGAGATTCTTTTGGTTTTGTATAGGCTAACCAGAATCTCATCACAAGGCGCTGTTTTGCATAATTTTGATATAATTTCCAGTATTTTATCTCTTTCGTTCATTATACCCTTCCCACAAGTACATTCTCAAATCTTGCTAAAGAAGCGCCGTGAGCGACGTGCATTGTCTGCACAGGTTCGCCCTTTCCGCAATTGGGAACTCCCCATATGCGCCAGGAATCCTTATTGGCTACACCGCTTAAGCTATTCCAGAACTTCGGCGTTATACCTGTGTATATAGGATTCTTAAAGACCTCGCCCAGTTTTCCGTTATTTATCTCCCAGGCAATCTCGGCTCCGAATTGAAAATTAAGGCGCATATCGTCTATTGACCAGCTCTTATTGGTAGCTAACAATATACCTTCTTTTGTATCTGCGATTAATTCCTGCTTAGTGGGTTCTCCCGGAAGCAGGTTTATATTTGTCATTCTGATAAGGGGGGGATAGTTCCAATTTTCAGAGCGCATACAACCGTTACTATTCTGATTGAGCTTACGAGCGGTTTCCCTTGAGGTAAGATATCCTACAAAAATTCCGTCTTTTATTATATCGGTTTTTTGGGCCTTAATGCCTTCGTCATCATATCCAAAGCTGCCGACCGCAGCCTCGCAGGTGGCATCCGCAACTATATTTACAAGATTTGAGCCATATCTGAATTTCCCGAGTTTATCAGGCGTTAAAAAACTGCCACCCGCAAAACTCATCTCAAAACCCAATGCCCTGTCAAGTTCTGCAGGGTGGCCGCAGGATTCGTGTATCTGAAGGGCAAGCTGCGAACCCTCTAAGATTACAGTGGTTTCTTTGTGCGGGCATTCCCTTGCCCTCAAGATGCTTACAACCTCGCTTTTTACCTTTTTTGCGCCTCCGACAAGGTCAAGATTTTTTATGTACTCGTAACCAGCTTGAGCGATTCCACATTTGTAGGAAGAGGGATAGCTTCTCTTCTGAAGTTCATTTCCTAAGATAGCAATTGCCTCAACGTAGCCAAGGCTTTCTATCAATTCCTGCTCGATAAAAGAACCCTCGGTATTCAGAAATGTTTTCTTTGTTTTATAAAATTCAAGCCCGGAGACGGCAGTCTTTATATTCCTGTGCTCCAGGAGTATCTGGTTTGCCCAGAAGAGATAATCCAGCTTGCTCTGCAACTTAACGCTAAATGGGTCTATAAGAAATTTGCTTATAAAGTGGTCTTTTACGGGCTCACATTCCGTAAGTTCTATTCTTTCCTTTCCGAGGACAGAGCCAAGCCGGGCAGCCTCAATTGCCTTCTGGGCAGTTTCATAGAGCAATTTTTTATCTAAGGAGGAAGTAGAGGAAAAACCCCAGAAACCGTCAAAGAGAACCCTTATGCCTATACCTGAACTGTTACGGCTTGAGATATTATCCACATAGGCATTCTGGACCACGATAGCTTCTTCCTCGCGCTCTACATACCGCAAGTCAGCGTATTGAACGCCCTTTTGCTTCAGATATTTTATAGTTTCCCTTAAGAGTTCTTCCATTTTTTTAGACCCATCCTTTAAATGTTTAGGATGGTCTATCCTTGTAGGATTAGAGTATGTAATATTAACACATCGCTAAATTATTTTCAAGCCGCATATCCTTTTTTGAGGTTTCTGAAAAAATCATTCCGATGCGAATATATACGAATTTTATCGAATCCAACGAATGTCCCTTTATGTTAATTCGCGGTAATTTGGCTTTTATTTGCTAGATTCGTGGATTTCTCCCAAAGTTCCTTTTTTAATTGACAACAGGGTATCGATAGGGTATTTTTAAATCAAATGAGGACATGACTTACGGAGTAAAACGACGTAAGTCATCTGTCCAAATTTGACCCTTGACATTTTGCCTTAGAAAAGTTGCATCCATAACAAAATGTCAAGGGTTTAATTCGTAGACGGATTTCATCCTACAACTTACGTCACTCTGATGAGCTCCGTAAGTTGTCTACTCATTAAAGGAGTTTATATGAATTATATGGATATCTATAACCAATTTAACAAACAATTTAAAGACCTGCCTAAAAGCTTGATAAGGGAGATTCTGGAGAATATAAGAACCCAGTCTAAAGAGCAGAATGTCTTTATGTTCATAGATGCCAGCGGTATAAGATATATAGATATAAAGCTAAGACCTTGGTTTATAACCAAAGAACAGGTAAGATTTTTTCATGGTATATGCCTTACGCTCCGTCAGGCGCTAAGTAATCTATTCCCATTGTACTTTGACAATGCAAGAATAAGGGAATTATTTCCCTTTAGCGAAGAGGAAAAAGCGTGGCTTAATTTTATTAAGAAAAAAGGGTTGAATTCAAACCAGACGGTTATTGAGAGGCTTGACTCAAACGCTACATATCACAGAAAAGACTGGAAGGCTTTCAAATTTATTGAGTCTAATTCAGTTGGAGTGGGTGGTATCCATTATGTACCTGTGGTAAATGATATAATAAATAAAACCGTAATCCCTGTTGTTAAAAAATACCTGAAGAATCTAAAGGTGTTACCTACCTATGATTTCAGGGAGATCTTGCTCGACGAGATGAGGCGCCACGCTCTCCTTATAGGCAGAAGGCGTCTGAATATTGCCCTTGTCGAGGTTTTGTATGATACCGAGGGCGGGACAGACGAGTTTTTAGGACTGAAGGAATATTTTGAGAAAAGAAATGTTAAGACGGTGGTGTGCGACCCAAGAGACTTATATATAAAAAATAGGGAGGTCTATTTTGAGGATACAGCCATAGATGTAATATACCGGGACTCTGAAATCTACGAACTTACCGATATTGAAAAAGGGGGTAAGTCTCAAGAGGCATTTAAAAGCGCATTTATTAATAATCAGGTAATATCCTCAATCGCAGGTGAATTTGACCACAAGAGCGCTCTGGAGGTATTAACCAGAGAAGAGTTTTCTAAATATTTTACATCCGGACAAAGAAGACTATTCAGGGAGTATGTGTTATGGACAAGGCTCATATTTGAGAGAAATACCACCTCTCCTAACGGAAAGAATATAAATTTACTTAAGTTTATCAAGACTAATAAAGATAACCTCGTAATAAAGCCCAACAAGGCTTACGGCGGAAAAGAGGTAACTATAGGGGTGTTTACCGGAAAAAGGCAGTGGGAAAAGCTGATAGAAAAATGCGCCGCCGAGTCCTCAAAATACGTCGTCCAGGAATTAGCAGAGGTAAAAAAAGAAACCTTCCCGGATTTCGATGGAAAAAATAGCAGTTTTTCTGACTCTTACGTTATTTCAGGGTTCGCTGCCAGTAAAAAAGGTATAGCCTTTCTGGGAAGGGCGTCGATAGAGCCGGTTGTAAATGTCTCAAGGGGCGGCGCCCTTATAGCCACCCTCCTTCTTGACAGGGATTAATATCATAATCTGATTATGAAAGTATTTAAGCATTCTAAATTTAAAATAACCTTTTTGATTTTTAATCTTTTTATAGCGTTAAATTGTCCTTTGTATGCAGAGGATACAAAAAATAGTAACGAAATAAATTCGCTTATTCAGGAGGGTGTGTCAAAATTTAACTCAAAGGATTACCCAAATGCAATAATTGATTTTAGAAAAGCGCTAAAACTATCTCCAAATAATGCAGAGCTTAAAAAATATCTGGCAATAAGCCTGAACAACTATGCCCTGCTCATCGCCAAAGAAGACAAAACAGATGAGGCTATACTGAATTTAGAGGAATCGCTCAGGCTATTTGAAGATGGGGTTGCCAGAAAAAATCTGGCCGGCATTTTGCTTGAAAAGGCTATTAACCTTTACAATAGGCACGAGTTAAATTCTGCTCTTGTTTACTCCAAAAAATCTCTAAATGTGCACAAGGATAATTTTGAGGTCTTGAAGCTTGCAGGCAATATCTGCTATGAGCTTGAGAGGCTGGATGAGGCTATCTCGTACTATTCAACGGCAGAATCGCTAAAACCAGACGATGTGGATTTAGCGAGAACCCTTGAAAAGCTAAAGAACGAGAAGGCTGTGAAAAAGACCTTCCGGGATATGTCAAGCGCGAGATTTATAATAAAATATGAAAGCAAATCTCAGGATTTTGATTTTTATCAATTTCGGCCGATACTTGATGAGGCATACCGTATAATAGGACAGGACCTGAACCTTTTTCCTGCACAACAGTTAGTGGTGATTATATACTCAGAAGAAAGTTACAAAAAACTGAAGAATCAGCCTGCTATGGTTACAGGGCTCTTTGACGGCAAGATCCATATCCCTTTAAGAAGCGACGTTAAGGATATAAAGGAATACAAAGTTGTTGTATACCATGAATATACCCACGCCCTTATCTTCAGTATAACTATGGGAAATTGCCCTATATGGCTAAACGAGGGTTTTGCAGAGTATGAAGAATCAAGAATAAAACCCATCGATTTAAGAATTTTAAAAACCGCTCTTAAGACTAATTCCCTTATAGGAATTTCCTCTCTGGATGGGGTGTTTTCGCTGATAAAGAGCGGGAGGGAGCCGAGCCAGAAAGAACAGGAATTACTGACGCTTGCTTATGAGGAATCATATACAATTGCCAAGTATCTTCTCCACAGGTTTACAAGGGCGCATATCCAGAGACTGTTTAACAGGCTAAAGAAGGGAATTGCTTTAAATGAAGCGCTTAAGAGTGAGCTTTATCTATCTACTGAACAGTTGCAAAAACAATGGCTGGAATATCTCAGGCAGAATTACTAAGGATGACTAACTTAAGCCCATTCAGATATGGCTGCGTTACTATAGTGGGAAAGCCGAATGTTGGAAAATCCACCCTACTAAATAATATCCTAGGGCGGAAAGTGGCTATTGTTTCCGATAAACCGGAAACCACCAGGCACAGGATACTCGGGGTTTTAACCGGAGATAGCTTTCAGATAGCGTTCATTGACACCCCTGGTATACATAAGCCATTTTATCTTTTAGGGGAGCAGATGGTAAAAACGGCAAAGGCATCTGTGGATTATGCAGATCTTGTATTGTTTATGATGGATGCCACAAGCGCTCTAAAAGAGGAGGATATACGCGTAATAAGTTTCCTTAAGGAAGCCCAAAAACCCTCTATACTTTTAATAAATAAGATAGACCTTGTAAAGAAATCAAAACTCCTTCCTATTATGGATGAGGCAGGAAAACTGCTTGCCTTTAAGGAGATAATCCCCTTATCCGCATTGGATAGCCGTGACATAGATATGCTGCTGGATATTATTAAGAAATTTATCCCCGAGGGCCAGATGCTATACCCTAAAGAGATGGTTACTGACAGAAACACAGGATTTCTGGTATCAGAGCTTGTAAGAGAAAGGGTGCTTGAACTTACCAGGGAAGAAATACCGCACTCTATAGGCGTTTTTATAGAGGAGTTTGAGGAGAGAAAAGAAAAGGGTCTTTTTTATATAAGGGCAACAATATTTGTCGAAAGGGTGTCTCAACGGCCGATACTTATCGGCCGCAGGGGGTCTATGTTAAAGGAGATAGGCAAAGACTCAAGGGAAGAGCTCGAGGGTTTTTTGGGCAAAAAGGTTTTTCTGGACTTGCATATCAAGGTCCTGCCAAACTGGAGAAAGGACCCGAAGGCCATAAGGATGTTAGGGTATGGGGAATAAAATGATGCAGGAAAAGATTAAAATCAAAAAAATCAGTAAACTACAGTATTTTATGTCTAAAAAGGTCGGCAAGGCAATAAGCGATTTTAATATGATAAACGAAGGAGATAGAGTGCTGGTGGCAGTATCAGGAGGAAAAGACAGCCTCTCTCTTTTAAAAATTCTCCATTTTAGGAAAACCTTTGTCCCAATTGATTACACGCTCTGCGCCATTTATGTGCAATCGGATTACAGGTGCTCTGGTTGCATACATAAGGATCTTTTAGAAGATTTTTTTAAGGAGAACGGATATGCCTATCATATAGAGGAGATTAAGATACGAAGCCAAGCCAGGCAGATTTCCTGCTTCTGGTGTTCATGGAACAGGCGTAAGACAATTTTCACTGCCGCCGGAAAACTTGGGTTTAACAAAGTAGCCTTTGGCCATCATAAGGACGATGTGGCAGAAACGATATTGCTGAATCTTTTTTATCAGGGGGAAATCAGCGCAATGCTTCCAAGATTGGACCTCTTTGGCGGAAAACTTCAGATAATAAGGCCGTTGTTTTATATAGAGGAGGATGAACTCAGGCGTTTTGCAAAGGAATCCGACTTTCCGTCGCAGTTGTGCGCCTGTCCGAATAGCAGGCTTTCAAAACGCAGGCTCATAAAGGAATTTATAAGAACCCTCCAGAAGGAATGCCCTAACATAAAGACCAATATAATTAGAAGCCTTAATAGAGTAAAAAAAGACTACTTAATTCGCTTGACATACCAAGAAAAGCCCTTATAATAATTGTGAAAGTTTTAACTAATACACCGTCAAATTAGTTTTTAATAGTATCGGATGGTGTATTATAAGAGGGTGTGGGGGAAAGCATTTTCCCCCACGTTTGGGGGGTGCTCAGCGAACAAAAGTGAGCGCCGAAGGGGGGCTTGCCCCCATAGCGGAAGTGCGGCGGAAACTATTTATTGCTATCAAGAATTAAGTTTACGACGCACTAATAGGACTAATTTCCTATGAGCAAACCTAAAATCTGGATAAAGGCGCTGAGAGCACCCTTTTTTACCGCAACAATAGCCCCTGTGCTTTTAGGTACGGCAATTGCCCTGGATAAAGGTTCTATAAACCCCTTTTTATTTGTTTTAACCCTCCTCGGAGCAGTATCTATTCACGGCGGAATAAACCTCTTTAATGACTATTTTGACTATAAAACCGGCGCTGACCAGCGAAACGTAAATCCAACACCATTTAGTGGTGGAAGCCGGGTAATCCAAGAGGGGTATCTTTCTCCCAAGAGTGTATTTAGAGGGGCGATGGTTTTGATTCTTCTGGGTGGCTTGATAGGGTTTTATCTAAACTATATCTGCGGCTCTAATACTATACTGTTTATAGGCATAGCAGGGGTTTTTTTAGGATTTTTCTATACCGCAGAGCCCTTGCGCCTGGGTTATCACGGCCTTGGGGAATTTGCGGTAGGGATAGGTTTTGGCCCGTTAGTTGTGCTTGGCAGTTATTTTGTACAGGCAAGGTCTCTGTCGTTCGAAGCCTTATTTTCCTCTATGCCGGCAGCCATACTTATTGCCCTTGTTCTATTTATAAATGAATTTCCTGACCGTGATGCGGATAGCGCATCCAAAAAAAGGAATCTGGTTGTAATGCTTGGCAAAGAGAAGTCAAGATATGTTTATACAGCGTTTCTGATTTTATGCTATTTTATAATAATAGCCGGCGTAATCTTGAAGATAATTCCTCTTTATACCCTGATAAGTTTTATTACATTGCCAATAGCATTTAAGGCAATATCAGTTCTAATGAAACATTATACCAGCATAAATGAACTAATTCCTGCAAATCTTGCCACAATAAGACTACATCTTCTTATAGTTGTTCTTTTGGCAGCGGGTTTCCTCGTAGATAAATTTATTTAAATGATAGAACTTTCTAATATCTATAAGCCGATAGAAAAAGAATTGCTCGGCACGAAGTCAATCATAAGGGATACCCTCAGGGGCGACTACTTTTCCGAAGAGCTTAGTCGATATATCCTTAATAACAATGGCAAGCTGATAAGGCCAGCCCTAATCTTATTTAGCTCTAAGATTTCGAAGGATTCGGCAAGAATGGAATCCCCGAGTTTAAAGATATGGCAGTTTGCGGCATCAATAGAGCTTATTCACACCGCTACGCTTATCCACGACGATGTCATAGACAATTCGCATATGCGTAGATTTCAACCGACGGTTAACTCAAGATGGGGTAGTGAATTGTCTATACTTTTCGGGGATTATCTTTTCTCTAAGGCATTTTCCATATTAACCGAGATAAACTCAAAGGAAATACACAGATTGGTCTCTTGCGTAACTAACCGTATGAGCGAAGGAGAGTTTTGCCAGTTAAATAACAGATATAATTTGAGATTGAATAAAAACGAATATCTCTTCATTATTGAGAGAAAGACAGCCGCCTTATTTAGCGCCTGCGCCGAAGGCGCATCTATTCTGATAAACTTAAACGAAGCCGAAAAGAAAAATCTGTATAATTTTGGTTTAAACTTCGGCATGGCTTTCCAGATAATAGACGATGTTCAGGATCTAATCGGTTTCGAGCATGAGATCGGAAAATCCGCTTCCTGCGACTTGAAAGGCGGGAAAATTACCATGCCGCTCATAGATTTACTGGAGCATATAAAAGACGATGAGAGAGAAATTGTAAAAGGAATATTCCGTAAGGATTCTAGTACCTCGAAGAAGGATATCCTGTTGTTATTTGAATTATTTAAAAGATATAACAGCATTACAACTGTTTTAAGCGAGGCGGAGATATATCTTAACAACGCAAGGTCCTTTTTGGCAGGTTTTGACGAATCAGCCGGAAAGGAGGGTTTGAATAGTTTAAGCAATTATCTGTCAAATATAATCCATTTAAAGACCTCATTCGTCACCAAGTATCAGGCTTAAAATTCTTTACAAATTCCCTTTTTGATGTTATAGTCTTAAATGAAGACACAACTTATGGAATGTAATGACATAAGTTGTCTGTCTGAATTTAACCCTTGACATCGAAGATGTCAAGGGTCCAACTCGCACAGCGACTTATGTTCACTTTGTTCCATAAGTGGCGTACTCGTAGGAGGTAACAATATGTTTGGAATAGGAATGCCAGAGCTGATTCTGATATTGGTTATATGCCTGCTTATCTTCGGTGCCGCAAGATTGCCAGAGATTGCAAAGGCGCTCGGTAAATCCATCGGTGAATTTAAAAAGGCGGTCAAGGAAGGAAAAGAAGGATTAGAATCCGTAAGCAAAACAGAGGAAAAGAAAGAGGATAAGGATAAGCCAAAGTCTTAATTTCTGATGGAAAATGAAAAAAGGCTTACCCTAATTGAGCACCTTGAAGAGCTTAGAAAAAGAATAATAACCTGCCTTGTAGTTGTATCCTTTACTTCTTCAGTTTCCTATCTAAAAGCAAAAGAGATACTGAATCTTTTGGTTAGGCCCCTCGGCAAAGCAGTTTTTATAAGCCCTATAGAGATTTTTATCGTGTATATAAAAATTGCTTTTTTCTGCGGGATTGTCTTAGCAAGCCCTGTAATCTTTTTTGAGATATGGCAATTCGTAGGCATTGCCCTTACTGCTAAGGAAAGAAGGTATATTTTCCTTATTATTCCTGCTTCGCTTTTGCTCTTTTTTCTAGGGGGCTTATTTGCCTATTTTGTAATTATACCCTTTGGCATAAAATTTTTGCTTAGTTTTTCAAGCGAGCAGATAATCCCTCTGATATCGATAAATAAGTATATAAATTTCATTGCCATTTTAATACTTGCTTGCGGGGTTGTTTTTGAGCTGCCCCTTGTAATTTTATTTTTAAATAACATAGGGGTAGTCTCTCCTAAAATTTTGAGGAAAAATTACAGGTTTGTTGTGGTGCTTATGCTGATAATAGCAGCGGTAATTACCCCCACGCCCGATGTCTTTACACAACTTTTAGTCAGCATACCTATGCTATTACTCTATGAGGCATCCATATGGCTGGCGCATCTATCAAATATCCTGCGAAAAAAAGCCTGACTGCCATTATTCTTGCAGGCGGACAGAACAGAAGAATAGGCATTGAAAAGGCCTTCTTGGCCGTTGGCAATAAGCCAATAATCTTAAGGCAAATTGAAAATTTAAGAAAAATATTTAGCGAGATAATAATAGTTACAAATAAGCCCCGTCTCTACAAAAACCTTAATGCAAAAATTGTAAGCGATATCATTCCAGCTAAAGGCCCGCTCGGGGGGCTTTACACGGGTTTATTATTTTCTAACAATATATATAATTTTGTAATAGCCTGCGATATGCCTTTTGTTGATAGAACTACAATACTTAATTTTTTCAAATTTCTAACTAAGCAGGACATAGTAGTGCCGGAGCATAACGGAAGAATTGAACCCCTATTTGCCTTTTATTCGAAAAATTGCCTTGGCTATATCGAAAAGAATCTAAGAACAAACCATTTAGGACTGAGAGACCTGATTTACTCGGTGAAAAATAAAGCGATTGTCCAAACAGAAAAATTTTACCTTCCTAAAAATAGAGGATCTTTATTTTTTCTTCCCTCTTTAAATATAAATACCTTAGATAATTATATTACCTTAACTAATTATTAATTTGACAAATATGCATATTAATTTTAGAATTATAAGTCTATGGCTCAAGTCAGTTTAAAGAATGTTTCAAAGATATACCCGGGTAATATAGAGGCAGTGAAGAATGTTAACCTCGGGGTTGAAAGCAAGGAACTGCTTGTTCTGGTAGGGCCATCCGGATGTGGAAAATCCACAACCTTAAGGATGATAGCAGGCCTGGAGCAGGCTACCAGCGGAGAGGTTTACATTGGAGATAGGAAGGTCAACGATGTCCCGCCTAAAGATAGGGATATTGCTATGGTATTTCAGAATTACGCGCTTTATCCCCATATGAGCGTTTATGAGAATATGGCCTTCGGTCTTAAACTTAGAAAATATTCAAAGAAGGACATAGTAGAAAGGGTTAATGAAGCGGCGGAGATTCTAGGAATAAAACACCTTCTAAATAGAAAACCGAAGGAATTATCTGGCGGAGAAAGGCAGCGTGTGGCAGTGGGCCGCGCAATAGTCAGGAAACCGCTTGTTTTTCTGTTTGATGAACCCCTGAGTAATTTAGACGCAAAACTCAGGGTTCAGATGAGGATAGAGATAAATAAACTGCATCTTAAGCTTCAATCGACTATGATATATGTCACGCACGATCAGATCGAGGCTATGACTATGGGAAATAGAATAGTGGTGATGAAGGACGGCCTGATACAGCAGATAGCTGATCCCCTGACCCTATACGACAATCCGGTAAATAAATTTGTTGCAGGTTTTATAGGTAGCCCGCCGATGAATTTCCTGAAAGGCCGCGTTATAAAAAAGGACTCCAAATTTTATTTTGACGAGGGTGCATTTCAGGTAAAGATAGTGGACGATATGATTCCAAGGCTCATAGATTACGAGTCTAAAGAAATAATTTTCGGCATTAGAAGCGAGGATATCTATGACAAGTTATTTGTTTCCGACGCGCCACCAGAGAATACGATAACCGCCCAGGTAGAGGTAATTGAACCAATGGGTTCTGAAGTCTATCTGCATATGAACACAGGAAAGCACGTTTTTACCGCACGGGTAGGCGGGCATGATAGGCCTTCCGTCAATCAGGAAATTGATCTGGTTTTTGATATGAGCAAGATTCACTTCTTTGATAAAGATACCGAAGCGGCAATAGTTTGAAAAATTAATATTCCGGTGTCATCCAAGCGTGTTTAAAACACACGTTTTTAATATAAACCTAAAATGAAACGTGGAATTAAAAAAAGAGCACTTGATTTAACGCTTGCGGTTATTTGGTTTCTCGCCACGATATTACTGCTTAGAGAATCTGTAAAATTTATGCCTTTTAACAGCGCATTTTTTACAGAGTTTATCGGCCTGCTTTTAGTGTTGCTTGGAATAACCATAATGCTTGGCTGGAAGGCTGCGGGTATTTTTGGCGGGACAGTATTCTTTATACTCTCTTCTTTAGTATCCTCAATTATCGGATGGGGAACAGGCCTGTTACGGTATCTTACCCTAATCTTATTTAACCTTTCCATATGGTTCGGCCTCTATTTTTATTATAGAGCCTTAAGAAAACTCTCGAGGAATGTGGCTATAAAGATGGACGAGATATCCACAAAGAAGAATATAACTGTGACTGAGATTGAAAGACACAAACTTTTAACTGGAGCATTAAATAAGAAGATTTCAAGATATTTCACGCTGAAGGGGCTCATAGAAGCGCTTTCTTCTACGCTCCGCCTCGAAGAGATAGCGGGCATAGTTGTTGATAATACCTTTAAAATCATAGGTAAGTCAGATACCTGCCTGCTGTTTTTAATCGACCAAGAAGCTCACCAGCTGGGCCTGGTATCGTCAAAAACCCCTGATTTTTCTGTAAAAATAAAATCAAAAAAGGGGGATATTTTTGATAATTGGGTAGTCAAGCAAAGGCAGGGACTTTTGGTGCTGGATGCAAAAAAGGACTTCCGGTTTAATCTAGGCGAGATTGACTATCAAAGGGATTTCAGGTCTATAATTGCAAGTCCTGTTTGTAGCGAGAACAAAATAACGGGGGTCTTGAGACTGGACAGTATGCAACCGGATAATTATTCTCCGGACGATTTAAGGTTGTTAAACGTAATATCGAATCTGGCGGCAATATCCATTCAGAATGCACTGCTTTTTAAGAAGACGGAGGAACTTGCCATAAGAGATGGCCTGACAGGGCTCTTCGTGAAGAGACATTTCCTCCAGATGTACGAGGAAGAATACCAGCGCGCACTGAGGGCTAATTACCCTCTGTCTATGTTGATGATAGATATAGACCTTTTTAAAAATTATAACGATAAATTCGGCCATACTGCAGGCGATATAGTGCTTAAAAGGGTAGCCTCCATACTAAACAGCATAGTCAGAGAAGAGGATTTAATGGCGAGGTATGGCGGAGAGGAATTTGTGGTGGCACTGCCGAAAACGACTAAGAAGGAGGCAACCCTGATAGCCGAAAAATTAAGGCTTATAATCGAATCGGAGATATTTTTGCTAAGAAGGGAAAAGACTATAGTAACAGTTTCAATAGGGGTTGCGAATTTTCCAGCCGATGTTCGCGGAAAGGAAGACCTGATGAGAGAGGCAGACCTGTGCCTTTTGAAGGCCAAGCGGGAGGGAAGAAACCGGGTATGCGCCGCATAGTATCGCTTATATCGTTTAGCATTCTTATTTATCTGGTCTCGGTAGCCCAGATATTAAAAACCCATTCCTTTCCCCTTATTTACATGCTTGGAGTTATTCCGATTATAGCGGTCACATATCTATATGGGATAAAACCGGCATATCTGGTGAGTATAGGCTTGAGTGTTTGTTGTTTATCATTTCTTTTATTTAAGATAGCAAGTTTTCCTGTCTTGGTTGTGGTTATGATCCTCAATGCAATTCCGATAATGTCCAACCGATTTTACAGTCATTTCAAAAATCACAGGAAACAGGAAAACGTTAAGGTTGAGGGTATGATAAAAATTTATAACGGACTTCAGCGAGAAGATGACCTGATAAACGATATAAACTATCGCTTAGACGAGAAGCTTTTAGATATGATGGAGTTGTATGAATTAACCAGAGAGTTAGGCTCCAGTCTTGAATTTGTGGATCTGTGCAAGATCTTAAATAAAATACTGGTAAAGTTTTTTAATGCCAAGACCTATAAGCTTATATCGGTAAGGGAAGATAAGAATCTTTTCATTATAGATAAGGTTTATGAGATTTCGCAAACAAGGTATGCTAGAGATTCTGAAGCTTCCCTGTCTTTTTTTAATGAAATTCAAGCCGAAGAGAGCGATAAAGAACTGCTGAGTTATTTTATAAAAGACCACAGATATATATTGATTACAAACGAACAGTCAAATAGTAATTTTAAAGAGATAAAATTGCGTTCAGGAATTAACAGTTTTCTGGCTGTCCCGCTTATCATCGAGAACAAACTGATAGCAATGCTGACCGCAGAAAACATTGACACCAAAGATGTGGAAAGATTTAATATCCTTGCAGGCCAACTTGCCCTTGAGTTTAAGAAGGTGAGGCTGTATGAGGCTGTTCAGGAACTTGCCATTATCGATACCTTGACAGGATGCTATAACAGGCGCTATTTCCTTGAACGGTTTGATTCCGAACTTCAGCGTTCTTTCCGCCATCATTCCAAGCTCGCATTTCTCATGCTCGATATAGACCATTTCAAGAATTATAATGACCAATACGGACATCTGGTAGGAGACGTAATATTGGAGGAGCTCGGAAAGGTTTTAAGGGGTAACCTAAGGGAAATAGACCTGGTATCCAGGTATGGCGGGGAAGAATTTGCCATTGTGCTTCCGGAGACAGATAAAAACGGAGCATTTCTTGTGGCAGAGAGAATCCGCCAGACGATGATGGGTTATGCCATAAAGGCGTATGACGAGCAGGTTGAGGTTACAATAAGCATAGGCATCTCCTGTTTCCCAGATGACACTACCCTTAAACAGCAGGTAATAGATTATGCAGATAAGGCGTTATATACTGCAAAGGGATCGGGAAGGAACAGGGTAGTTATATTTGAGAATTAGAACAGTTGATATGACATCTGAAAGAAAATTATTGATAGGAGTTGATCTTGGAGCAACGAACAGTAAGATAGCCCTTCTCTCAAATAGGGCAAGAGTGCTGGCGAGGTCTGCTTTTCCTACAGGTTCTTATGGTCATAGGCCAGCCCTTATAGAAAAACTCATCTATGAAATTGGCCGCCTCCTTTCCTTAAACACAATTTCTTTTAATAAGATAAGCGGCGTTGGAATAGGCCTTCCCGGTTTAATAGACTTTTCAAGGGGTATTGTATTTAAGCTTACCAATATCCCAGGCTGGAATAATATACCGCTTAAAAAAATCCTTGTGGATAGGTTAGGCGTACCGGTTTACATAGATAATGACGTAAACGCTATTTGCCTGGGTGAATACCTGTATGGCGCGGCAAAGGGCGTAAGTAACGTTATTACCCTAAGCCTTGGAACCGGCATAGGAGGCGGGCTTATCATAAATAAAAGTCTGTATCGCGGTGCGAGCTTTTCTGCCGGAGAGATAGGGCATATTTTAATAAATAAGAATGGGCCGAGGTGCGGGTGCGGCCGCTATGGGTGTCTAGAAAGTTATGTAGGAAATTATGCCATTATCAGGATGGCAAGAGAACAATTAAAGAAAAGGTCTTCAAGGATTTTGAGCAACTTAACAGGCGGAGATTTTAATAAACTCTCCCCAAAACTTATCAGCATAGCTGCCAGAAAGGGCGATTCATTGTCGATAGGGGTGTGGCAGGAGGTGGGAAGATATCTGGGCATCGGCCTTTCCGTTTTGGTTAATCTTATAAACCCGGACAGGATTGTGCTCTGCGGAGGGGTCTCTAAGGCGGGCAGCCTGTTTATTAAGAGCGCTCTCGAGAGTTTAAAAAAATATTCCATGGAGGTTCCTTATAGAGCGGTCAAGGTGATATTTTCTAAATTGGGTGATGATGCCGGCGTAATAGGCGCATCGTGCTTAGTCAAATGAAGCCACAACTTAGCTTCACTAACGTTCGCTAAGTTGTTCGGCTGAATTTGACCCTTGACATTTGTCTTAGAAAAGTTGTATTCATAGCAAAATGTCAAGGGTTCAATTCGTAGACGGACTTCGTCCTACGATTTATG
>CAZDNS010000031.1:0-18534 GCA_964506845.1 uncultured Planctomycetia bacterium
GACCCTTGACATCGAAGATGTCAAGGGTAAATTCAGACATACAACTTATGTCATTTCATTCCCTGTCTGCCCTGACTGCCGTCAGGCAGGCGACAGGCAGGCATAAGTTGTGTCTTCATTAACCTTCTTTATCCTTATGCCCTCCGGAAGCTGTTCATCCAGTCTTTTTTTAAATTCGCCTAAGGGCACATTCTCACTAACAACAATATCTGCAAATTCGCTTTCCGATTCAATTCCTAATTTCAATGCCCGCTTAAAGAATATCAAGGAATGAGGATTAAATCCTTCCGAGAGTTTAACCCTTATGCCGGCGCGTCTTAATGCCCTCTGGAATAACCTTAATAAGTCAAGGTGAGATATAAATCTCATCCATGAATTTTTAGTAAATTCTATTGTAATAACTTCCCCTCTTTTATTCTTCATTATTTAGTGTAAAATACAAAACCACAGAGCACTCTTTATCTTATAATGCTTTGTCAAATAAGTAAAATATGATTACGGCGATTAAAAAGACCGATTACAGAGATTGAAACATCATCACTAAATCGCTGTAATCTTTTTTAAAAATCGCTGTAATCAATGCAATCCTTGTTTTGTAGACATTGCATTATAACCAATCTCTGTGGTTCTCAAGGCTACTGATTAGCTTTTGGGTTTTGTTTCTTCTTTCTTTGGTTCTATCTCCCTGTTAAATCTTAATGCCTTTACAGGCTTCTGGTCTTTAAATTCGCTTGAAAACTCTTCTGCCTTAATACCCTCTTTTACAATATGTGGTGTTATAAAGACCAGTAAATCTGTCTTGGTCACAGTCTTAGACTTCTTACCGAAGAAAAATCCGAGAACCGGTACATCCTTAAGAATAGGTATGCCTGTTGTTGAATCGCTGATATTCTCTTTTATAAGCCCGCCTATTACTATAGTATAACCGTCTCTTATCATAACCTCGGTCGTTGCATCCCTCGTTGAGATAGACGGGACGCGAATCTCTGTAGTCAACTGTTCCCAGCCCAGGAGTTCGCTTACCTCAGGATGCAGATTTGCAACAATATAACCCTGCTCGTTTATAGTAGGCGTAACAGTAAGTTTTATACCTATCTCTTTTTCGGTATAACCCGTTATCTCCATCTGGCCCGTATTTGAGTTTCTTTCGTATGTAGGTATATAAAGCACCTGGCCCACTACAATCTTTGCCTCTTTTCCGTTTAAGGTAACCACCCTGGGGTTAGAAATAATTTTGGAATCGCCTGTGGTTTTCAAAACCTCAAATACCATCTGGGCGCTTGTAAAATCCAATGTCCCAAAGGTAAAATTGGACGCAACCGTGTATGGAAACTGGGTATCAGGGTTACGCGGGAACGCAGGCTCTGTGGCGGCAGGGTCGCCTAAGGGATAAAGGTCACTGCTCCGGGCTTCTCTGTTCCAGGGAAGGGTGATGGGACGCTTTGCTCCTGAGGCAGTCACCCTTGTCGCCCAGTCAATGCCAAGGCTCTCCGAGGAAGAAAGGGTGGTTTCTATAATCTTTGCCTCAATCATCACCTGAGGGGTCATACTGTCAATCCTTGAGATTACCTCTTTTATCTTGGTAATGTTTGTGGGAATATCGGTTATTATCAGAACATTTGACCTTGTATCCGTATTTATCTTCCCCTTCTCGCTTAACATCTCCTGAATGGACTTACTTACAGTCTCAGCATTTGCATAATTTAACACAAAGACCTCTGTGGTCACATTCTCCGACTTAAGCGCCTCAAGGGTCATTACCCTTACGATATCGCCGTCTCTAACATACGCATAACCATATGCCTTTAAAAGTTCATCAAGGGCCTTTTCCCATGGTATATCGGTTACCCTGAAGCTAACCGGCCCCTTTACATCCTTGCCTGCAATTATACTGACGCCTACATTAGTGGCAATGGCCTCCAATATCACCCTTATCTCTGTCTCTTTAAAATTCATAGTTATACTGTTTGATTTTTTATCCACCTCTACTATTATTGGTTTAGGCTCTTGCGGATAACAGAGGCTAAAAAAACCTGTTTGAAAGCTAAAAATTGCCAGTATCGGGATTAACCTGGTCATTATCCTCTTTCTTATCTTTATCACCCCCTTCCTTTCTAACTTCAATTTCGTATTCCTTATTGTTACACGAAACAATAATGCTGTCTATCTTAATTTTTAATACCTTAAAATTCTTGCAGGTTTCTCCCTCTTTTAAGACAGTTCCGTCTATTACGCAGACAGAGTTTCCTTTTGGGTCATACACAATACCTTCTAATACCACCTCTCCCAACATACCGGGTAGCGCCAATATCTTCCCATCCTTTGATATATACGGAATAAAGGGATCCCTTTTATCTTTCGGGTCATAAACAAATTTTGCAGTTTGGCTATTTGCAGATACTACAAATAAATTTAAGCAGATTAACGTTATCACAAGCACTCTATAATATTTCATTGGGATGTATCGCTCGAGGAAAAGGTATTCAGGGTGAGCCTTATCTTGTGCATAAATAAAGAATCCTCATCTGACTCCATATCAAGGCCTATCAGTTTTATAAATATATTTAGACTTTCGAGCTCATTTATGAATGCCCCCATTTCATGGAAACCGCTTGTGGCTTCAATCTCAATGGGAATGCTTATATAAGGCTTTTTTGGCTGGGTGTCTTCCTGGACAAGGGGGTTAGACGGCCTTGCTATGGGTTTTATGCTTACTAATTTTACATCCAAATCCTTAGCAATCTTCGAAAACTCGGAAATGAGGTTAGGAAGTTCTTTCGAATTAGACAGCCTCTTTTTAAGGTCCCTGCTTTCCGTTTTTAAATTATCTAATTTCTTCTTATAGTCATCTATAATCTTCAACTCATTTTGCATATTTGCTATATTTAATTTCAGGGCGGATTCCCTGGCGTTCAGCTCCAGAAGTTTCATAAGCTTGGGCCTGATTAAAAAATTGAAATATAAAATTGATACGGTAAGTACCGCTATGAATATCAAAAGTTTTTTCTTCTTTTTTTCGCTCGGGCTCATAGTTATTCCAGCGGCTCTTCTTCCTTGAGGGATAAAACTATAACGAAATCCTTTACCTCTTTATCGGCTATCTTCTTCGCCTGAACCGATTTTAATTCTATATCCTTAAAATCCTTAAAAAACTCTTTATCCGCTTTCAGATTTTTAATAAACTCGCTCACATAGTTTTCCTCGTCCGCATCTTTAGAAAACACGCTTCCCGATAAAATCAGGGAGCGAATGGCTCTTGTGGGTAATTCCGAAGAAACTTGCCCCTGGGCTTCCTCGCCTGCTCCTATAGAGATCTCGGTAAGCCACACCCCGTCCAATAAGCTATCGCTTATCTTGTTTAGTTTCTCAGACCAGTAGAATTTCTTATACAGAACCTTCTTGAAAGAACCCAGTTCATTTTCAAGGAGGCTTACCTCGGATTTTAAAGTATCTAATTGCACCTTTTTGGGCTGAAGGAGGGACCATTCCTTTTCCAATTTTTCCACTTTTGAGCGCTTTGATTCCACATTTAAATTCAACAGGATACCGAACATTATAAATAGCCCAAAAAACCACATACCTATAAAAAATGCAAAACCCCTGGGCAGGACGAGTATCTTCTTTCTTTTCCTTTTTCTATATTCCTCAGGAACTAAATTTATCTCTATCATCTTCAGGCACCCCTGAGCGCCAGGCCTATACTTACGGCGAACTGGCTTGCAAAATCAGAAAACCCTCTGCTTAGGATATTCTTACCCGCTCTTATGTTTTTAATGGGATTCCATGTCTTTGTCTCTATGCCAAGGTTATCCTTAAAGATTTTGTCGATATCCTTTAAGAGGCTTGAGCCTCCGCTTAGAAAAATCGCTTCTATCGGTTTTTCAAAATGGCTTTCATAATAGTCCAGGGAAAGCCTTATCTCGTTAAATAAGCTCTCAAGGGCAAATTGGCAGGCTTCCCGCACCAGCGCTTCTTTATCCCCTGGGTCACATTTAAGCTTCTCCGCCTCATCAAAAGGCATATTTAACTTATCGGACAGATAACGCGTAATGGCGTCTCCTGCTATTTCTACATCCCTCGTCAGATATGAAATATCCTTTGAAATAATATTTATATTGGTAAGCCGCGCGCCTATATCTACAAGTATACAGGCATTGTTCTTCTCAAAACTGAAATTAAACTGAAACGCATTGGCAACTGCAAAGGAGTCTATATCTATAACCGAGGGTTCAAGCCCGCAGTCCTCAAGCACCTTTATCGTATGGTCTATCAAATCCTTTTTTGCCGCAACTAATATAACCTTAACCTTGTTATCCTGGGAATTCTCCTCTATAATCTGCGCGTCTAAAACCACCTCCTGGACGCTAAAGGGAATATATTTCTCCGCTTCAAATTTTATGGCGCTCTTTAATTCCTGCTTTGTCATCTTGGGAAGGCTTATATACCTGACCACAACGCTCTTTCCGGAAACAGAGGTGTTAATAGACTTTGAGACTATTCTGGCTTCTTTAACAGCCTTCTTTATGGAATCAAGTATAATAATGCTCTCCGCTACAGAGACCTTGCTGAAATTCAGTAATTCAAAATGGTCGGAACGCTTGACTAACTCGGTGATTTTTATGCAGGAATTCCCGATATCTATGCCAACTGAGGATTTTGATTCTTTTATTCCCGGAAACATAGTTATAATAATACAATTTTAATAATAAATAGTCAAATAAAAAAGCCCCGAAAAAATCGGGGCTTTTTAGGTTGCCTTGGCTAAAGCCTACATTATTGTATAGGCTGGCCTCCTGCGTTATTAAGCCTGATTACGCCTGACTGGTCTACGAAGAACGTTCTGACGCCTGTTACATTGGCGGTTACTGGCGAAGCAGTAACGCTGTACATATTTTGGCCACCGGGCGCATAAACGTATCTGTAGCCCTGAACGCCTGCTCCTGCTGCAGCATTGAATCTATTGTCTATATAAGGCGGGTTTGCTGTGGTCAATGCCCATATACTAAAGGGATAACTCGGTGGTGTCTGTGCAGCCCTAAAGCTTTCACAGGCGGTGCTTATTGTCCTCAGGTTGGCTATCGCGGCAGATTCGTTTGCGCTTATCCTTGAACGCATCAGGTTTGGTATGGCTATAGCAGCTAATAAAGAGATAATAGCAATAACTATCATAAGCTCTACCAAGGTAAAACCTTTACGATTTAGTTTACGCATCATTTTATTTCACCTCCTTTCGTGTGAATTTAAACATATATATAACTCCCAATAAAAGTATAGCATATACCTATCTTGTTGTCAATTAGCTATTATTTGCTTATTAACTGCGTCAACTTTAGTATCGGTAAAAACATAGCTAAAACTATAAAACCTATAACAAGCCCCAGGAATGCTATAATGAGGGGTTCGATTATGGCGGTCAGGCCGCTAACCGCAGCATCTACCTGTTCATCGTAGAAATCCGCTATTTTGGCAAGCATCTTCTCTAATTCCCCTGTCTTCTCGCCCACAGAGATCATCCTTACCACCATAGGCGGGAAAAGGCCGCTCCTCTCAAGGGGCGCGGAAAAGGGCTCACCCTCCCTTACATTCTTCCCGGAAGCCTCTATAGTCTTTTCTATTACTTTATTTCCGGCGGTCTTGCTTACAATATCCAGAGCGGTCAGTATGGGTACCCCGCTTTTAATAAGGGTGGAGAGTGTTCTTGAAAATTTGGAAATAGCAACCTTCTGAAACAGTATTCCAAATACGGGTAATTTCAGCATAGTTTTATCAAAATGAAACCTGCCGAACTCCGTCTGTATAAACTGGCGTAGTAGAAAATAAGCACCTACAGAAAAACCGAGAATAATAAAAAAATATTTTTTCAGGGTATCGCTTATCAAAATTAAAATCCGCGTCGGAAGCGGCAGGGTTCCGCCTAACGTTGCAAAAATATTCTTAAACGTCGGCACCACAAACAAAATCAGCCCTGTTGTAATAGCAAGCGCCATTGCGCTTACCACGATAGGATAGACAAGCGCGGTACGGACCTTTCGGTTTAAGGCCTGTGTTTTCTCAAGGTAGCTTGCAAGCCTGTCTAAAATGGCATCCAGCGTTCCGCTTGATTCGCCTGCCCTTACCATATTTATGTAAAGGGATGAGAAAACCTTCGGATGCCTGGCAAAGGCTTCGGACAAACTCAAACCCGTTTCTATATCATCATTCACGCTGTATAAAACATTCTTAAACTTAGGATTTTCTGCCTGGTCCGCAAGCACCCTTATGGATTGAGAAAGCGGAATTCCGGAATTAACCAGCGTGGAAAGTTGTCTTGAAAATACCACAAGGTCTTCGGCTTTAATCCTTCTTCCAAAGATCAAAATTTTCTTAGACTCAACCTTTGGCTCTTCTTCAACTATGGATATAATTATCAGGTCCTGCTTTCTTAAATTTTCTATCAGGCCGTGCTGGCTTTCAGCATCTACAGAGCCGCTTACGGTCTTACCTGTGGCATCCTTTGCCGTGTACCTGAATAACATTTGTTTAACCTCTAATAAGCTTGTTGAATAATTCGGTTTATACCACTAAAGCGCAAAATTACCGCAAAAGCGCTATCACAAAAACGCAAAAATCTTTGCGCTCTTTGCGGTGAGACCGCCAAAAACGCAAAGGAGTATTTTGCGATTTAGCGTTTGCGTTTTCGCGGGTTTTAGCGTCTTTGCGGTGTCAAAGAGAGAGTTTTTCGACACTCTCCTAATCCTTTGCAGTAACCCTTAAAGCCTCATCCAGGGTTGTAACCCCTTCCAAAAAATTATTAAACGCCTCGCCCCTGAGAATCTTCATACCTTTTTCTATTGCGTATTCTTTTATTTCATCAGAGGAGGCCCTATTTATTATGAGTTCTTTTATATGCTCATCGAGCAACATAACCTCAAGTATTGCCATCCGTCCAAAATAACCGCTATTGTTGCAGTGATGGCAACCCTTTCCCTCGTAGAATTTTTTTTCTTTTAAGTTAGCCGGTTCTATCCCTACGCGCTTTAGAACAGGCTCGGGTATATCTATCCTCTCTTTACATTTGTTGCAGATTTTGCGCATAAGGCGCTGTGCTCCCACCATAACAATAGAAGAGGCCACCAGGAAGGGCTCAACTCCCATATCGATGAGCCTCGTAATAGCAGAGGGCGCATCGTTGGTATGGAGGGTGCTAAGGACAAGCTGGCCTGTTAAGGAAGCCTTTATGGCAATATCCGCTGTTTCAGAATCCCTTATCTCTCCCACCATCACTATATCGGGCGCCTGCCTGAGCACAGAACGAAGACCGCTTGCAAAACTTAGCCCTATCTCCGGTCTTACCTGTATCTGTGTGGCGCCGTCCAACATATACTCCACGGGGTCCTCAATGGTTATTATGTGTTTATCCGGGGTATTCAATCTATTTAAGATAGCGTTTAATGTGGTGGACTTTCCGCTGCCGGTAGGTCCGGTTATGAGTATCATTCCGCTTGTCCAGGACATACCTGCCTTCACTTTTGAAATAACCTCACTAGAAAAACCCAGGTCTTCTAAGGAGAGCGCAGACTGCGTCTTATCAAGCGCCCTTAAGACAATCTTATTTCCGTATGTTACAGGCAGTACCGAAACCCTAAAGTCCACCTCCTTGTCTGGCAGTTTTACCTTAAACCTGCCGTCCTGAGGAAGGCGTGATTCGGTGATATCAAGACCCGACATAATCTTTACTCTCGCAATTACTGCATTCTGGTTCTTTCTTGGAATCTTGAGGACATCATGAAGGTTCCCGTCTATTCTGTATCTTATCCTTAAGTCGTATTCCTGGGGTTCTATGTGAATATCGCTTGCCCTGCGGTTTAGGGCCTCTATAATCATAAGGTTAACCATCTTGACAAGAGGCACCTGCTGGCTTTCCATTGCTATTTCGCCGAGATCCAGGTCCTTAGCCTCTGATACCAGCTCTACATCCTCCACCTTTGCCTCTTCAAAGAGTTTATCAAAATCTATACCTTCGGTTATGAAACATTTGTCGATAACCTCCAATATCTGTTCCTCTGTGCTGAGCACAGGCTCTATCTGGAAACCTGTCAAGAGTTTAATATCGTCCATAGCAAATATATTCAGGGGGTCGCTCATACTAACAGTCAGCACTTGTCCAATTCTCGAGATAGGCACAATGCAGTAGTGCCTGGCTATCTTCTCCGGAATCATCCTTGCAACCTGCCCATCGACTTTATATTTGGACAGGTCTATGGGTGGTATATTCAAGCCTTCGCTTAATACTGACATAAGGTCCTTCTGCGTTATCGCCCTTTGCTCTATCAGTATCTTTGCAAGGCTTCCGCCTTTTATCTTTTGTAGGGCAAGCGCCTTTTCAATCGCCGAGCTATCGAGGAAGCCGCTCTTAATCAGAATTTCATTCAAAACCTCTTTTATTGTCTTCGGCATCAGAGTTGTTCTCCTGCGGTTACCCTCATAATTTCTTCCAAATTTGTCAATCCTTTAATAGCCTTATTTATTCCGTCTTCCTTAAGGGTAGTCATTCCTTCTTTTTTGGCGGTCTGCTTTATAAGCGCCTCCGGAGCCTTTTCCATTATAAGTTTCTTTATATCGCCGGATAAGGTCATTATCTCGAATATCCCCATCCTTTCGGAATAACCCGTCTCTCGGCAACTGTCGCATCCCTTTGGTTTAAACAAGGTAACGGGTTGCGTCTGTTGATACGATTCATTTCCGGTAAGGCTGCGCAACAGGGCACTATCTGCCTCATAGGGAATCTTGCATTTGGGGCACAGGCGCCTAACTAACCTTTGCGCTATGACTGCTATTATCGAAGAGGTTATCAGAAAGGGTTCAACGCCCATATTTATGAGCCTTACAATTGAACTTGCGACATCAGTGGCATGGAGAGAGCTTAGAACTAAATGCCCGGTCAATGCGGCTTTTATGGCAATATCCACTGTCTCAAAATCCCTTATCTCTCCCACCATAATTACATCCGGGTCCTGTCTCAAGATGGAGCGAAGACTACTTGCAAAGGTAAGCCCGATGTTAGGCCTTATGGTAACCTGATTTACTCCCGTAAGGTCGAACTCCACGGGGTCTTCTACTGTTATAAGATTTTTTTCGGGAGTATCTATAAATTTTAACACGGAATAAAGAGTGGTAGATTTGCCTGCCCCGGTAGGGCCGCAGACTATAATCATCCCGTGCGGCCTCATAGATACCTTTTTTAACTCATTTAGAAAACGCTCGTCAAACCCTAATTTATCTATATCTAGTATCACATTACTCTTATCCAATACCCTGAGGCACACCTTCTCTCCGAAACTCGACGGCACAATAGAAATCCTGAAGTCCACTTCCCTTCTTCCGTATTTTATCTTAAACCTTCCATCCTGAGGAAGGCGGTGCTCTGCTATATTCAAATCGGACATAACCTTTATGCGGGATACGATTACTCCCATCATAGACTTTGGCGAGGTCTGTATTTCCTGGAATACCCCATCCATTTTAAACCGCACCCTGAGACTCTTCTCTAAAGGCTCTATCAGTATATCGGAGGCTTTATACTTAATCGCCTCTGCCAGCAATACATTGGTAAGTTTTATGACCGGCGTTTCCTTTACCAGCCTTAAAAGCTCTGCCTCTGATGGCTGGGCGGAGTCCCTGCCCTCCTCCACGATGCTCAAAGCGCCCTCATCTATATCCTCGAGTATCTGTTTTATCTCCTGCGACATCTGGAAGGTGTAATGGCGTTTTATTATTTCCATCACCTCGTCGTAAGAAGCCACTACCACCCTTATCTCAAAACCGGTGATGGACTTCACATCGTCGACTGCAAAAAAATTGAACGGGTCCGCCATCGCAATAGTCAATACGTTTGCCAGTTTTGAAACGGGAATAAGCTGATAATTCTTTATAAGTTTCTTGGGTACTAAATTTAATACCTCCTGGTCTAATTTGAGACGGGAAAGATTTAAAGGGGGTATGTCAAGTTTCTCGCTTAAAAATGAAAGGATAGCGTTCTGGGATAAAAAATTTAACTCTACTAATGCCTGAGAGAGAGGAACTTCCTTCTGTTTTTGAAATTCAAGCGTTTTTTTTAATTGTTCTTCATTTATCAGATTTGACTCAACTAGAAGTTGCCCTAATTGTTTTCTGAGGGGTGCCACCATAGACTCTTTGGTTAAGTTTAGTCCTGATAATAGCGCTTGCGGGCTTCCTTGATATCAGAAGCGGTGCTGACAAAAAACTGAACTTTTAAATTTGTCAGCTTCTCAAGCTCATTAATAGTGTCCTGGTCTAATAGGTCGGTTATGGAGAGGGTGAGGGTGTTTCCAATTCTGTCGATTGGGACTAAGGCGTACTTCAGGGAAAATTCCTTCGGAACGAGTTTTATAACATCGGGGCTTAACTCATAGTTTTTGAGCGGAAGATACGGCAGGCCGTATTGAATTGTAAGGGCTTGGGCTACATCCTCCTCTTTGGCAAAACCGGAATTTATTAAGATATCTCCTATAAGCCTGTGCTCTTCTTTTTGTATCTTCAATGCATTCAAAAGCTGCTCTTTTGTAATAACCCCTCTTTCTATTAAAAGTTCTCCGATTGGTTTTGATACAAATCTTTTGTATAATACCATTTTAAGTCTCCTTTTTGCAACCGCTGAAACGCAAAAGTTGTAACCGCTAAATCGCAAAAGTTGTAACCGCTAAATCGCAAAAGTTTCTTTGCATCTTTTGTGGTTATTTCGCGCTTTGGCGGTTCTGTGCTTTTGCGGTCATTCTGCGCTTTTGTGGTTTTATTCTGCACTTTTGCGGTTACTCCTTTATCTCTTTTCCCTCGGACGGTGTTTCTTCCGGATTTGAAGCTTGAGTAACCTTTGCATCACCCTCCTCAACAATAACCTCCTTAACCGAGGTATTATAGGAAAGGTATAATCCTACCACGCTCATTGCTATGCCCAGCCCTATAAGGCCATAAACCTGCGAGTTTGGCATCTCGACCTTCATAATATAATTTACTCCGACATATATAGAGATTAACAAAGGCAGGACAAACATAAAATTGAATGCTACCCTGTATTTCGTGGCAGGGTCTTTCGGGGCAATAGAGAGTTTGCTTAATACATTCTTTGCGGTAACAGCATCCATTCTGATTTTTAGTTTATCATATATAAATTTCAAGTCAAGGAAAATGACTACTATTCAAATGTCTACAAAACAAGGATTGCATTGATTGCAGCGATTTAATAACGATGTTTCAATCTCTGTAATCGGTCTTTTCCCGAACGTAGCAACTTCTTTAGAAACGCATCGGGATGCCGAAGTGACACTTTGAAGAATAACAACATTCGGCATAATCGCCGTAATCATATTTCTATTTATTTAACAAAGCAATATTAAATACTTGCCACTGCCTCTTTTTTGGATTTAGCCGACCTGCTTTCCCTGATTAAAAACTCTTTACTTATAAGTGTATCTATTACATCCCAATTAAGCGCCTCATCAGAATTTCTGCTATGTGTATAACTGCAGGGCTCTATGCCCTCTTCTTCAAAAGATTTCATCCATAAATCAAATCTGAATTTGTCCGACCAGTTGTCAAACCTGCACCCCTTGTTAAATGCGGTTAATATAACCTTCCCCAGCTTTCTGTCCCCCCTTGAAAACACCGCCTCTAAAAAACTCGATTCTACATTGTGCGCGTCCACTTTAAAGAGCCTGCTTTTCAATGAATCTTTAATAAATCTTATCTTCTCTTTTAGAGGAGATATTCCCTCCATCGCTTCCCACTGAAATGGCGTATGGGGTTTTGGTATAAATGCTGAGATGCTTATATTAATGCTCGCAGGATGGCCGTCAAATTTCTTCTTAAGCTGGGACAACTCTCTGCATATCTTTACGATTCCCCGGATGTCGTCTTCGGTTTCTGTCGGAAGGCCGAGCATAAAATAAAGTTTTAAATGTCTCCAGCCCGCCTTAAAGGCTTCCTCAGCCGCAGTCCATAAATTATCCAATCTTATATTTTTATTTATCACATTTAATAACCGTTCAGTAGCCGCTTCAGGCGCAAAGGTAAGCGTGGTCTTCCTTGTCTTTGAAATAAGAACAGGTATATCCTTTAAAGCATTTTCAACCCTTAAGGATGGAAGCGAAATGCCTATCCCTTTTTCATTAAAATATCCGTTTAGCCCGGTAATTATTTCCTTAATATGCGGGTGGTCAATGCTTGAGAGCGATACAAGAGAAATCTCTTCATAGCCGGTTCGCTCGTAAGTCTTTTTTGCTAATTCTAAAATCTTATCTGGCTTTCTGAGCCTGACAGGTCTTGTTACCATACCCGCATGGCAAAACCTACAACCACCTGTGCAGCCGCGCATAATCTCAATAGAAATCCTGTCGTGGATTACGCTTATATAGGGGACTATCTGGTCAACTGGATAATACGCATTGTTAAAATCAGATACAATCCTTTTTTTAATCCTTTTTGGCGGCTCGTAAAAAGAAGGCACATAAACACCTTCCAGCGAAGAGAGATTCTTAAGAAGCTCTTCTCTTTTACCCTTATGCGCCTTAAAAACCTCCGTAATCTCTAAAATTACCTCTTCTGCCTCGCCGATTACAAACGCATCTATAAAATCCGTCATCGGCTCAGGGTTAAAACAACAATACCCACCGGCAATTATCAGGGGGTCTTTATTTTCTCTCTCAGAACTTTTTAATCTTATATTTCCAAGTTTTAGAATATTCAAGACATTGGTGTAGTTTAACTCATGCGACAGGGAAAAACCTATGATATCAAAGTCTTTTAGCGGTCTTTTTGACTCCAAAGAAAAAATCTCAATAGAGTTTTTTATCAGGAGTTCCTCAAAATCGCTCCACGGAGAAAAAACCCTCTCGCATACCACGCCTTCTAATGAATTTAAGAGCCCATATATTATCTTAAAACCTAAATGGCTCATCCCTACCTCATAAATATCAGGAAAGCATAGGGCAAACTTAACCTCCTGCCTGTCAAAATCCTTTACAACCTGATTTATCTCCCGACCGATATAACGAGCAGGCTTGGTTACAGTCAATAAATTGTTAAATAGAAAATTGTCGATATTCAATATACTGTCCATTTTGTTGAGAATTATAGCGTTATTGAGTTCATAGAGTTGTAGAGTTCATTGAGTTAATAACTCAAGTAACTCTAGTAACTCAACGAACCTAAATAACTTTAGTAACTAAAAATAATATTCTTCAACTTCTTCATAACCCCATAATCCGTCATATCAAAATGTAACGGCGTTACAGAGATATAACCCTTTGAAACCGCTGTCTCATCGCTGTGCTTATCTTTATCGGAACTTACTAAACCACCCTTAAGCCAGTAATAGGCAATCCCTCTCGGGTCCATCCGTTTCTCAATGGATTCTTTTGATATTGAGCCTGCCTGATGGGTTATTTTTATACCCTTTATTTCCCCTGATGGAATATTTATATTAATTAGAATCTTCTGTGATAATAAAACCTTTTTCAGATTAATCAACAGCTGATTTATAATACGTCCGCCTATATTCAAATCCATATTTTTAGATAGTTTCTGAGATACGGATATTGCGCTTATTCCTGATATGCTTGCCTCAACCGCGGCAGATACCGTGCCTGAATAGATAAGATTTGCTCCCACATTTAAGCCTATATTGACACCAGAGACCACAATATCCGGTTTTTTCTTAAGCAGCGCTTTAAGCCCTATCTTAACGCAATCTGCGGGAGTCCCGCTCACGGCATATCCGCTCATCCCTTTTATTTTCATCCATCTTACCCTTAACGGACGCATAAGCGTTATCGCATGGCCTATTGCAGAATTTTCTCTTTCCGGCGCAATAACTACGCAGTCATGTTTCTCTGATAGCACCTTATAAAGACCTATAAGGCCATCTGAATGAATACCGTCGTCATTTGTTAAAAGTATTTTCATATTTAATAGTTCTTTGAGTTTGTAGAGTTCATGGAGTTCTTACAACTCAAGTAACTCAATGAACACAATGAACTAAAATTTTAAATTCTTAACTTGTTCAATAAACTCCATTAGTAACCTCGCATCCTTTTTGCCATGTGATTTCTCTACCCCACTGCTTACATCCACTGCATAGGGTTTTAAATCTCTGATAACCCTTGCCACGTTTTTGCAGTTCAGCCCGCCTGAAATCATAATTGGTTTTTTAAGCAGGTGATTTAGTTTTTTGGCCAATGTCAAATTAATAAGTTTTCCAGTTCCGCCATATTTTCTTTTTACGAATGCATCGAATAAAAACAAATCTACATCATAAGACAGGGCTCTCTCAATACTCTTTATATCCTTAAGCCTGAATGCCTTTATTATCTTTGCTATGCCTCTAAAATAATCACAATATTCCGGCGTTTCATCCCCGTGGAACTGAAGGTAATCAAACTTAAGTTTTTTCTGGATTTTTTTTACTACTTCTTCTTTTTCATTCACAAATACCGCGCATTTTTTTATGGACTTAGGGAGCCTCTTTAAAATTGACTGCGCTTTTTCAACTGTAATTTTCCTCGGGCTCTCGGCAAACACAAAACCCAAAACGTCCGCCCCAAGCTTCTTCGCCAACAGCGCATCCTCTAAATTCGTTATCCCGCAGATTTTAATTTTAGGCATTATCAGAACCGTCCCCTATTTCTTGAATTAAGTATTGTGTCCCTTTATTTCCCTCAAGTTTTTTTGGAGAAGGAAAAATAGAAACGTCCCCTTTTTCACCCCTTTTTCACATTTTTTCTCAAAACAAAACTAATATATATCACAATGAAGTTCATTTTTTGAAGTGGCGTCTCTTATAAGAATAATCGAATTAAATATTTCTTTAATTTGCACTTCAGTTTTATCTAGAAAAAGTATCTCTTGCAATGCCTTAAGCCCTTTTTCAAATTTAGCATTATCGGGTAAATTTTTAAATTCTGGATGTTGTAAATATATATCTGTGATAATGTTTGCTCCGTCACCAAACCCACAAGAACGAGCAATATCAGATACTTTTTCAATTATTTCTGGTTTCGGATAAGGCTTTATCTCTTCAATCTGTTTTCTAATAAATCCAATTTCTTTTACGGTTTCATCATAGAAAGATTTAAGAAATTCAAACTTTTCTTTTTCTAAACCTATTGATTTTTCACGTATTGTTTTTAAAATAGCCTCGATATTTGAAGTTTTTTTGAACTCCTCGTAAGCATTTTCAAAATCATAATTCTTGCCAATATCCTTTTCAGATATTAAATTAAATTTTAATAGAATTTTAAACATGAGCCTATTTAATGAAAATACAATCCAGTGAACCTTTTCTTTATTAAGATCTTTGAGCCTCTTATCTTTTCTTTTTCTAATTAAAGAATCAACTAACCAAACAGTAAAAAATACCACTACCATCCCACTGGTTAAATTTATTAGAAGATTATTTAAATCTGGATGTATGGCTATTTTGAGGAACTTCAGAGTAGTATATACACCTATAACAATTAATAAAAATACACCAACCGTAATTTTTTCCATATTGCATAAAAATTTGTGGAAATATGGGACACAATACTTGATAAATTCGGGACACTTCCCATATTTACTAATTCAACCTACGCGGTTGAATGACTTTCCTTGCAACTTAAACAAACTCAACCTTTAATTTTTTATTTAATACGCGGGCAAGCTTAAGTAAGGTGCTTAAAGAATAGCTTTTGTTATGGATATCTTCTAATCGTGAAACTGTCTGCTGAGTAGTATGCAATTTTCTGGCTAATTCCTCTTGAGTTAACCCTTTCTTCTGCCTAATCCTCGCAGTCTGGATAGCCAAAGAGGCATATACTTCCTCTTCGTCAAATGCCTTTTTAAATTCAGAATTTTTTAATTCTTTTTTTAAATAATCTTTAAACTTAACTGTACCTTTCATGGATAATTCGGGACACTTCCCATTTTTACTAATTCAACCTACGCGGTTGAAATCTCTTACAATTTATAATCAATAATCCATAATTCATAATTACGCGAAGAGTTCTTTTACTTTTTCTTTTATATTCCCACTTTTCAAAAGTGCTTCGCCAATCAATACTGCATCAACACCTAAAGATTTAAGATATTCTATGTCTTTTCGAGTAGAGATTCCACTTTCGCTTATTTTTATAACACCTTTTGGTATAAATTTAATAAGGCGTTCGGTTGTTTTTAGGTCAACCTTGAGGGTATCCAAATCCCTGTTATTTATTCCTATAACATCCGCATTAACGCTGAAGGCTTTGTCAAGGTCATTTCTTGAGTGCACCTCAACCACTGCTGTCATATCAAAATCCCTGCATATTGAGATACAATCGCGCAATGTCTTTTGCTCAAGAATACGGGCTATAAGAAGGACGCTATCTGCGCCATACAGCGCTGATTCAAGAATCTGGTATGCATCAATGATAAAATCCTTGCGAAGAACCGGTAAGGTTGTTTCTTCTTTAACCATCTGAATGTGAAATAACTCTCCCTTAAAAAACCTCTCATCCGTTAAAACAGAGATGCAGGAAGCGCCTGCCTTTTCATAAACCTTGGCTATTTTGCCTGGCTCATAATTTTTAACAATAACTCCGCTTGAAGGAGATGCCTGTTTGAGCTCTGCTATAAGCGAGAGTCTTTTGCCTTTTTTAAGCGCTTTTTTAAAATCTCTTTTCTTGGTTTTAGGACGGGTTGCTAACTTCTTAAGGAGGGCGTATTCAGAGATAATCTTCTTTGACTCTTTAAGGTAGGTCTTTTTATATCCGACTATCTCATCTAATAACATTACGCAAGTTTTTTTGTATATTCGATTAGTTTAGAGAGTTTATCAAGCGCCTTTTTGGAATCAATGGAATCCTCTGCCTCTTTTAAGGCGGAAGGAATATCTTTTCTTCCAGAGATGTAAAGGGCATATACTGCGTTAAGCAAAACCGCATCTCTATAGGGACCCTTTTCGCCCTTCAGGGTGTTTAACAGGGCTTCGGCGTTTTCCTTTACACCTATGCATCTTAAGGATTCTATTGCCTGTCTTTTAAAGCTGTGTTCCTCCGGCGTAGTAAGGAAGGTTCTTATTTTATCATCCTTTAATTCAGTAAGCTTGGTTTCCTTGGCAATTGAAATCTCATCCTTTCCGTCAAGACCATAAACTACTAAAGCGCTTTTTGTGCCGAGATTCTTCAGAACACCTGCTACTACTTCGGTAAGCTCAGGTTTAGAGACCCCTACGAGTTGCACAGAGGCATTGGCAGGGTTGGAAATAGGGCCTAAGATATTAAATATTGTTCTTATGCCGAGTTCCTTTCTTATAGGCGCTGCAAATTTCATCGCAGGATGATACAGCGGAGCAAAAAGAAAACCAATTCCTATTTCCTTAATAACCTGTGTTATCTTTTCAGGCGGGAGGTTTATATTTATGCCGAGAGCCTCCAGGACATCTGCGCTACCGCACCTGCCTGAGGCAGAACGGTTTCCGTGCTTCGCAACCTTTATGTCGCAACCGGCAACTACAAATGCTACTGCTGTTGAGATATTAAATGTCGGGATAAGGCTTCCGCCTGTGCCGCAGGTATCAACAACAATCTCGTTAGGATTTTCCCTCACATCTATCTTGATAGACTTAGCCCTCATCACCCTTGCCGCGTTTGTAATCTCTTCTATTGTTTCGCCCTTCATCCTGAGTGCAGTCAAAAAGGCGGCTATCTGCGAAGGCGAGGCATTCCCCTCCATTATCTCGGTAAAAGCATCTTCGGTTTCTTCGGCAGTTAAGTCAATTTTATCTATGAGTTTTTGGATTGCTTCTTTTATCATTTCAATATCCCTTTTTTCCTTTTGAGAAATCCTTTGTTAATGACAAAAAATTAGCCAGTATGTGCTTTCCTTCTTTAGTCAATATTGATTCGGGATGAAACTGCACTCCCCATAAAGGGTATATCCGGTGTTTTACCGCCATAATCTCTTTATCCTTTGTCTCGGCTATGAGTTCAAGTTCATCAGGCAGGGATTTTCTTTCTACCACCAATGAATGGTATCTGGTGGCTTCAAAGGGGTTTTTAACATTTTTAAAGATGGTCTTTTTATTGTGATAGATAAGGGAGGTTTTGCCGTGCATAAGATTTTTGGCGTGAACAATCCTTCCGCCGAAAACCTCTCCGATACACTGATGGCCAAGGCATACCCCGAGTATGGGAACCTTATCCTTAAAATAACGTATGACCTCATTTGAAATCCCTGCGTCCCTCGGATAACCCGGGCCCGGGGAGATAATAATATGCCCGGGCCTTAAGGCCTTTATCTTATTTATGGTTACCTTATTATTCCTGAATACCAGAATATCCTGCTTTAACTCGCCGAGATACTGAACCAGATTATAGGTAAAGGAATCGTAGTTATCTATTATAATAATCATTTAGAACTCCTACGAGTACGCAACTTACGGAACAAAGTGAACATAAGTTGCTGTACGAGTTGGACCCTTGACATCGAAGATGTCAAGGGTAAATTCAGACAAACAACTTA